>CAZEPC010000159.1:0-9933 GCA_964513765.1 uncultured archaeon | reverse complement strand
CTATTTATCTTTATAAAAAAGAAAGGATCAATAAATTTATGCTGGAACGCAAACTCGCCTCTTATGGCATGATGATTCTGGTAATTATTGTATTCTCTTTTGTTTTTGAGATAAACCTCTTTTAGAATATTTTTTTATATTTCATGTTTCATATAATATTTATATGAGTGAATATTCAAGTCTTGGCCCTCTTTCGGCTAATTCGGTTATGAGAATCCACCCTAATTCTGAAAAAATGTTAGTTTTTTTCAATAATATCATTACATATTATTACTACGATGTCCAAGAAGATCCAGACGAAATATCATATAAAAGATATATGGAGAATGAAGAGAATTATAACAAAGAGATTGGGATATATTGGGAAAATCTTCAAACATTCTTGGATGAGGAAGAGAATATAATTAACGACAAAGAAGTACAGCTCGATGTGGTTCATACAAATATAATGTTTTTAGATGATGTGCATCCGATGGTCCAATGGATCGTTGAATTTAAGGGAAACCTCCTCAATGGGGAAAATAAATATGAAAATATTATTGAGCGAGAGATTCTTAAATATCCAATTCATTCACTTTATTTCTTTTCCTCAGAATTTAAAGTTAAAAAAGTGCAAACCAGTTTGGAATTCTTTATTCATCCAAATAAGAGAGGAATTGAATATTTTGGACAAGAAAAAGATGATCTTGAGGGATATGAATCGATAATCTTTGAATTCATTGATTAGTATGAGAAAATAGGGAAAAATAACGAGAATTCAAAACACAATATCTTCTGTATCGCTTAAATCTGTTTTTTCCGATCTTATTTCACTTTCTTTTAGTTTATTCTTATTACCCCTAATTTTAATGGGAGTGTTTTCACCTTCTTCGCTATAAAGAGGAAAGTAAAGATGAAAACATGAATACTTTCCCTCTTTTGATTTAAAAGAGATATATCCTCTGTTTGCTTTCATGATTTGAATGCAAGAATGTAAACCTAAACCGAGCCCTGAACCATCTTTTACCTTCTGATGAGATTTCGATTTTTTAGTAGTAAAAAATGGTTCGCCTATTTTTTCTTTGACTTCTTTATCCATTCCCACCCCATCATCAAAAATATCTATAACTGCATAACTTTTCGATGGGGCATTTCCACTCACCTTTTTTTCATTCCCCAAGATATTATTGTTATTTTGATCTTCCATAGGGACGGAATTCTCTTTTCTGAGCGTAATTTTAATTGTTTTCTGATCATGGACATTATTTTCAAAGGAGCGTGATTTATCGGAATACTTCTTATTTACAGCATGAATTGAATTTTCGATAATACTTATGAGCACCCTCTGAATATCAAGGGCATTTATAAATGATTTGAGATTTTCAGATTGAAAATCCATACTCAAGTTAATTTGGGATTTTATAATCTCGGGTTCAATGTACTTGAGAGATCTAATAATCAATTCTTCTAGTTCTACAATTTCACAGCTCTTTTTGGGTTTTTCACTCAAATCACCCAATTTTTGGGTGATATTTTTTATTCTTTCACAAGCATTTAGGACTTCTTGCAAATCTCTGAAGTTCGGATCTCCCTTTTCAATTTGCAAACCCCCTTTACTCTTTATATCATCCAAAAGAAGGGAAACAAGGTTAGAAATCACCATAATGGGGTTATTTATTTCATGGGCTATAGTGGAAGCTAACTTATCTAGAAGTGTTGATTTTTCAGAATTGAGGATTGCCTTAAAGAGTTTAAATTTATCTTCCATGACCCTCTAATATAATAAAAGTTCTGTTCCTATAAGTTATTTCCTTTGAACATTTTAAAAATAATGAATATAAAAAAATAGATAAAATTTTTTCAAATGCGAGATTAGAGAGTTTCAAGAACACATGCCATTGAAACCCCGCCACCACCACAAAGAGTAGCCATACCCTTTGACAATTTCTGGTGAATGAGCTCATAGAGTAAAGTAACCATAATTCGATTTCCAGTACAACCAACTGGGTGGCCCAAACCAATACCGGATCCATGAACATTGGTTACTTCCCGGTTTAGACCTAATTCTTTCTCAACTGAGAGATACTGGCTTGCAAATGCCTCGTTCAATTCTATTCTTTCAAAATTTTCCAGCTTTTCACCAGACCGATCTAGAAGATCTCTAATTGCAGGTATTGGACTTTCTCCCATATATTGAGGCGGACAAGCCCCCATCCCCATGTTAGAGATCTTTGCGAGGGGTTTAAGTCCCAGCTCTTCCGCTTTTTCTGCTGACATAAGAATCATTGCACTAGCCCCGTCATTGATACCTGAACTATTTCCCGCGGTTACTGTTCCACCTTTGGGTAAAAATGCGGGTCTTAACCTCTCTAAATCCTCCATTGTTAACCCGGGTCTAAAATGTTCATCTTTATCAACCATTTTCTCTCCTTTCCGGGTTTTCACCTTAACCGGTACAATTTCATCTTCAAATAAACCCTTTTTTGTGGCTTCTTCTGCTCGATTATGACTTCTTAAGGCAACCTCATCTTGCTCTTCCCGGGTAATGTTGTTTTTCTTGGCTAAAAATTCTGCTGTTAGACCCATGATATAAGGTTTCCCTTGAAAATATTCAATTGGACCATCTTCAGGGTAAGGGACAAAATGAGAACCTGCGTGCAATCCATGTGTCAATGCATCCTTCATCATCTTATGTTCCTTGAAAGTACCTAATTTCGTACCCCACCTTACCCCATCAACGACGTAGGGTACTCTACTCATGGCTTCAACACCACCTGCAAGCACTACATCCGTAAATCCGGATTGAATTTGCCATACCCCGGATAAGGCGGCCTCCATACCGCTAATGCAGACCCTATTCATCGTGACTGCCGGCACACTTTCGGGGATCCCCGCAAGTAATGAGGAAACCCTAGATATATTTAACGCATCAACAGGTTCCAAACAACAACCACATCGAACATCTTGAACTAAATTCTTCTCAATACCCGCCCTATTTATTGCCTCTTTAAAAACCAAAGCTGCCAATTTAGGACCGGGGACACTCTTTAAAGACCCCCCAAATGCACCTATAGGGGTCCTACAAGCCGAAACAATTACTACATCTTTATTTGCCATAACTATCACATATATAAATCTTTTTAGAAAAAATCAAAATGATTTTTTGAATTATTTTTAACTTTTCTTTATTTTTTAATAAAGTTATATACACTTTTTTATATAAAAAAGAGTAATTATTACCAAATTATAAAGGAAAAACATCAATTACCGATATCACAATAAGAAATATAATCGAGAAAAACTACATTACAATAGGGATAAAAGTTGCCAGAGAAAAAAGGTTTTAAAAATCTTGAAAGTTTTGTTTCCAAATCAAAGAAAAAGAAGCAGAAAGAAGAGAAAGAAACGGAACTAGAACCCAAATTGGAACAAAAAGGAAAAAAAGAAACTACTAAACAAAAAAAAGAACAAAAAAAGAAAGAAAAGAAAGCATCCATGCAACAGTTTAATAAATTAGTGGAAAAAGAGAAGGAAGCATTCTCCAAGAAAAAGAAGGCAGAAATAAAGAAAAAAGAGGAGAGTGTGGGTGAGAAAAAAGAAAAACCCAGGAAAAAAACCCTAAAAAAGAAATATTTTCCAAAAGACATCAAACCTATCGGGGATGAAAAATTTGAATTTGATCTTCCCCGAAAATCCAGAGAAAAACAGATATCTTGGCATTTGAGGTATTTACAGAAAGCAGGTGAATTCGTTGAGGAAATGGAAAAGGGAATTCTCTTAAGTATGGATTACAGCGGCCAATTCAATAAGGCTTATGCAAAATTTTATGATCTTGGCGATGATACCATCAAAATATGGATGGATACAACGAATCATAGACCCTATTGTATTCATCGAAAATCCAAGGAAGAACTCTCCAGAATCACAAATCTACTCGAATATCCCGGGTATGATGGAATGGAAACCGTAGAGAAAATCGATCTTCTCCAAGATAAAAAAATTGAAGTCACAAAAATTTATGGAAAAACACCCAATGATATCGGTGGAGTGAGAGGCATCAAAGCGGAATTAGATGGCGCATGGGAGGCAAATATTCGATATCATCACAACTTTATTTACGATAGAAAACTTGTCCCTGGAATGATGTATAAAATAAAAAAGGGACAAATCGAACCGATTGATTTTGAAGTAGATGAAGAGGTGAAGGAGCAAGTGAAAGGGGTTTTTAGTGATAGTGAGCCCGAAATAAAAGAAATTGCGAAACAGTACCAACCCTTGTTTTATTCACCAGTACCATCCTTGAAGAGGCTGGCATTTGATATTGAAGTGGCCGATACCTCCCATGGCGGAGTTCCAAATCCACGGAGTGCAAAATATGAGATAATTAGCGTGGCTTTTGCCGGTACAGATGGAATGAGAAGAGTGTATGTATTAGACCGCAAACACATGGAGCAAGGTGAGTATCAAGAGGATTTTCCCGAGGATTCTGAGGTCTATTTCTTTAAGGATGAAAACGAATTGCTAAGAGAGACGTTTCGTCTCATTTGGGACTATCCAATTATCATCACATTTAACGGAGATAATTTTGATAATCTTTATTTGTATCATCGTGCCCGCAAATTGGGAATTGATGAAAAAATAAACCCAATTTTCACCGGAAGGGGAGGCCAGCGGGTTACCCGCTATACTTATTATAAACATTCTATTCATTGGGATATTTACCAGTTTTATGCTAACCGGAGTATCAAGGGCTATGCATTTGGAAGTGCTTATCTACAAAACTCCCTGGAAGAAGTAGCATCCGGGCTTCTGGGTGAGGGAAAGGTTAAGCACGAGGATCAGAGTATAGGGGAGATGAACCTTGCGGATTTAATATATTATAATTTAAAAGATTCAGAACTCACCTTAGAATTAACCACGTTCAACAATAATCTTGCTTTCCATCTTTTGGTTATTTTAATGAGAATCACAAAATTGCCCTTTCAAGATTTATTCCGATATCAAATATCTACATGGATTAAATCCCTCATGATTAATGAACATCGACAAAGTAATTACTTAGTCCCCAGAAGACACGAATTGAGCGAAAAGGATCCCGATTCGGGTAGTAAGCCAACTATAAAAGGCAAAGGATTTAAAGGTGCTTATGTAATAAAACCAGTACCTGGGATTCACTTCAATGTAGCGGTACTTGATTTTTCAAGTTTGTACCCGTCTATTATAAAAACCAGAAATCTTTCGTATGAAACCGTGAATTGTGTTCATGAAGAATGTGAGGAAAATTTTCTTCCAAATACACGATATTATGCTTGCACAAAAAAGTTAGGAGTGTTTGCCTATGTGGTCGGTTTTTTCAGAGACATTCGAGTTAATTGGTTTAAACCAAGAATCAAGGCGGAAGATTTAACGGAAGAAGAACAGAGAAGATCAAATGTTATGGCATCAGCACTAAAAGTTTTCATTAATGGAGCATACGGAGTATTCGGAAGTCCAGTGTTCCAATTTTATTGTTTGAGGGTTGCGGAAGCCACCACTGCCATTGGGAGATACTCTATAAAACAAACCATTGAAAAATCCGAATCTATGGGTGTAGATGTCCTATATGGAGACAGCGATTCCGTATTTCTCAAGAAGCCCACTGAAGAGCAAGTGAATGAACTTATGAAATGGTCAGAAGAGCATTTGGATCTTGATCTCGAATTAGAAAAAACATATCAATTCTTAGGCCTCTCAGAACGAAAGAAGAATTATATTGGTGTGTATAAAGGAGGAAACTATGTAGATATAAAAGGATTAATGGCAAAAAAGCATAATACGCCCGAATTCATTAAGAAAAAGTTTTCCGAATTTCAAGATATTTTAAAAAATGTTACTGATATGGATGACTTTAGGAAGAAAAGGGAAGAAATCATAAAAGTAGTAAAAGACACCATCAATCTAATCGGAAAGAAGCCCAAACAGGGGGGCTTTGACATCGAGGATTATGCCATTACTATTTCAATAAAAAAGAAATTGGATAAATATGTTAAAACGACTCCGCAGCATGTAAAAGCGGCCAGAATGCTACCGAAAAAGGAGAGGGATGCCATAGAAAAGGGATCCTTTATCCGATTTGTGAAAACCCGAAATAAAAAGGGAGTAAAACCCTTAAAATATGCAACTATTAGGGATTTAGATTACGAAAAATACCGCGAATTGGTAAAAAGTACATTTGAACAAGTATTGGACGCATTACAGATATCTTACGGTGAGGTAAAAGGGGTTAAAAAACTTTCCAGTTTCTTTTAAAAATAAGATTGGAAAAAATAATTTCAAACTTTATGAAAAGATGAAAAAAATAACCACTGAAAGACAGTTCTATATTGCATCTCTTTCTCTCAAACGGGCCAAAACTGCCTCTAATTCATCCTTATCTCGGAATTGATATTTTTTCAAGACTTTTTGAATGAGATCTCTTGACCTTCGGATTTCATCCCTCTCCTCATTGGTAAAGATATTAATAATATAATCAATGACATCCTCGCCGATGAAGAGGTAATAGCTATTCATAAATAAAATCATAGGTTTAAATTCAAACACTTTTGAGAGAAGATACATTTGCCTATGCATTTCCTGGGGGGTCAAATCCACATAGTCATCTAATTCCTCCTCTCTAACCAGATCAAACCTTTTGAGCACTTCAATAAAATCCTTATACCGCCATTTTGTTTTAAGCTTCTTGAAGGAGGTTAGATAAGAAAGGAGAAGGATTAAGATCATCCCACCAGTCATATAAATTGCAGCAATTCTGGACACTTTGAAATAAATATAGAACACCAGAATTATAAAACCCGCGGATAAGACGAAATCAAGATATTTGTATAATTCTCTCCTCATATAAATCAATTCAAAATCTGTTCTAGTTGTTAATAGATTATGGATCCTTATATAGTAAAAAAATTACTTCATTAAATCCATTTCGGTCCATACTTGATTGGAATTTGTCTTATATTGATCTGAATGAGTTTTATTCTGGTCATTAGCCGAATAATAACTTTTCCCATCATTCAATATTACAGATTGGCCTTTATTCTCTTTGCTACGAATATTTTGATACGTAAAAAATGAAATTGCAAGACCGACAACACCTACCAATCCATATGTTCCCATTGAATACACATTCTCTTGAACAGGTCCATAAATGCTAAAATGCCAATCGATACCCTCTGAAAAGCTGGAGTTATAGTTATTGGAAATATCAAATACTACCAGCCCCCAAGAGTAGGTGTCTGGTTTTAATTTTGGCAATTTTAAAGAATAATTCATGGCAGATTGCATGGAAGAATTAAATTGATAATATTGGAAATTTTCATAGGAATTGTTGCTTAATATTAAATAGACGACCCCCACTCCGGAAAGAGAATCGTAGGCTGTGACATTAATTTGAGTATTTTCACTCACGGTCGGAATCTCGGGAGTGAGACGAGGATGAGTGTCGATAAGGGGAGAAACATCATCTCTACCCAAATTAAATGTCCCATTTATACTTTTCACATTATGTCCATATATAGTGTATTCAAATTGACCCGTTTTATTTGGAAACTGAACTTTTATATTCCCATGATAATCGCTTACAAATTTTTTATATACAGATCCATCTTGTGAGGAAATTACAAGATTTACATCCTTTAACGGATTTCCCTCATCATCAGAGATCTTAAATGATTTTACGGAGGAACTGTAAAACGTCTCCCCGTCCTCTATAATTCCGGTAATATTTTTCGCTTCCTGGGTGTATAATTTTACGCTTGGATCGCCCAATAACATATAGCCCATCATTTGTTTCCTTTCTACCTCAATATAATTCTTCGCATTTTCAGAATTGTACCAATCTTGATTAATATAGGTTTTTTTAGATTCATACAAGGCTTTTCCTTGTTCATAATATCCGTTTCCGAACATTTCTTTAAAATAAAGTTTGGTCAATCCGCGATTGCATCTTTGGAAATAGGTATCATTGGGATAGTACCAAGAGATCCTTAAACTTCCCACAAACCCGATTCCTCCCGCATTCTCCTTGAGAACAAAACTTTCTCCTAAACAGCTATAATCATATGCATTGGTTGAGCATGCATCCCCAAATAAAAACGTTGGTTTTCCATAATTTTCTAATGAAGACACATCACCAGTATCCAAGGCATGACCAGCAGTTTTTGTGGAAAAATAACTAGGGGCACCATGACCAGCAAACACAGATATTGAACATCCAAAATCAAGATAATAAGGCATTTCACCGTAATTAAGCTGCTCTATCCGGGAATTACCCTCGGGATCCAATCTTTCCGGGGGAGTGTAATATTCCGTAGATTCCAACAAATGGATCCAATTCATCTCCCCGTCAATATAATTATCTAAGATATATTGGTTGAGGGGGGCTTCATCTTCTCCATTAGTATCTCCCGAATATGGATAATCTGAAATAGCGGATACTGCCAAATATCGGTTCATCCAATCTCCAGCATTTACGCCCCTCTCATAATCCTTGGTTTTATCAAACATATTCTGAAGCTGGGTTTTACTTCTCACCGGAAACCGTCCAACATACACTTCCGAAACAAAATCCGTTTCTGATAGTTCGCTTTCCGAAACATAATCTTTATACTCTCCCCATGTGCCATCCCCATCAATATCCCAGTTGCCTGAAAGGTCGGCATAATACATATCTGTTGGTTTTAAAAAAGAGTCTCCAACCGCCTCAGAACGATGTGGAACCACACTATTTTGATCTGGATTATACACATATCTCATAGGAAGGAGGTCGGGATCACCCAATAATAATACCCATTCTATTGAAGGATGTTTTTGGTGATAAAATTTGATGGCATTTCGAATCTTTTCTGGTTCATCCACCCCCTCATAATCGGTGTAATTATTAATGATGAGAGAGGGAAGTCCTCGCGCTTGTTTCCATTCAATGAAATTTTTGGTTTTTTCATACCATACTTGGGGATCTTCTCCATTATCTTCTAATGTTTGGTTTGGAGGGAGAATTAGCAACATTTTATAGTCTTTATGATACCATTGCTGGTTAATGGTTTCATCGAATTCGAAATTTTTGGGTAAGGATTGAATGATGCTATCAACATTAAAATCATTATCTTGATCCCCCTCTTGAGCAGTTGAGATACCAGATTGAAGATATATTGCCATTGGCATTAATAAGAGGATAAAAATTATAGTATATTTAAAATTAGAGATTTTATGAAGATTTACATGTCTTTTTTTCAACGATCATTCAACCCCGTTTTGAATATTTTTTTTGTAATTATTGAAGATAAAATATTTGGTTTTTTCATTACATTAAAAGCGATTTTGCTTATTAAAATGCTCCCCGATATTCCAAAAAAGGATCGGCTTTTTTAACCAATTTATATTCGTTTGGATTTGATGAAAGATCCTAAAAAGAGGAAGAAGAGTTGCTAGTAGGTGTAAATCGGAAATTTTTAATTTAAGAAATAATTTCAAAATGTGGACATTATTGATTATTTTTCCTTCTCATATGCCAGTGTGGCTTAGAGGCTATAGCGTCTGACTTGTAATCAGACGGGCGAGGGTTCAACTCCCTTCACTGGCTTCAATTCTTTTACATTTTAAAGATTTTTCAAGTATATAATAGTCAGCAACGGTATGCAATGAAAATCGTATTTTACATGAAACAAGGTCATTTTTCCTTTGATCTTTTTGCTTTCCTTCGGAAATATGCCCTTCTTCGTTCTAAACGGGTGTTATAGATAAAATTTTTTTGGCCTAGTTTTCTTGCCAAGAGATTCATTAAATAATTTGTAATTTCTCGGGCGGTTTTCCCTCCATGTGCTGGCTTTTTTAGCCATTCCCGTGGAAGAAAAAATGGATCCAAAAAGTTTATCTCAATCGGCCCTCTCTTGATTCCAACATCATAAAGGTATATTCCGCTTC
>CAZEPC010000158.1:1359-9973 GCA_964513765.1 uncultured archaeon | reverse complement strand
ATATGAAAATTCACAAATTAGGAAAGCTTTTTCAAAAACAACCTTCACAATACCGACCTTTTGTAAGATGGTGGTGGTTCGGAGGAGGAATAACAAAAGAAGAGATAACGCGGGAAATGGAAGAGATGGCCGAGAAACACATCGGAGGCGTTGAAATTCAATATATTTACGATGCTCTTGAGGGAAGTTCATTAGAAAATAAAGAAAAAATAAAATGGTTGAGTGATCAATGGGCTGAATTGGTCCAACACGCGGTTTCTGAGGGTAAAAGGTTGGAGATACAAGTAGATCTAACATTTGGAAACGGTTGGCCTTTTGGCGGACCTTACATTTCGGAAAAGATGGCCAGTACCAAGCTTAATTGCTATGCAATGCCATTGGGAGATAATGAGGAAATGATTGAGATACCTCTGGAGGATTTAATCGATAAACCCGAAAATCTGGTGAATATTATAGCAGTCAAAGCAAATGAGGAAAATATGCTCCTAAATAAGAGTTTTTCGCTAATGGAATATATTGAAAACGGCCGGATTATTTGGGATAAACTAGAAGGAAATTTTATTTTATTTTGGTATTTTATTGGACCTACTGGACAAAAAGTTAAAAGAGCTGCACCAGGTGGAGAGGGATTGGTTTTAGATCATCTCAATAAGGATGCATTGAATCTCCATAAGACAAAAATCTTTAAAGCTTTAGAAGATGTCTTCAATAAAAAGGGAGGTAATTTTGGAGCATTTTTCTGCGATTCTTGGGAGGTTTACGGCGAGAATTGGACCAAGAATTTGGAGAAAGATTTCCGAGAAAAGAAAGGATATAATTTACTCTCCCATATTCCGAAAGCTATCCAGCCCGATGGATTTCAGTATGAATTTGTAGACCAAAACATAAAAGCCGCGGTTCTCTATGATTACAAGCAAATACACGGGGAAAAGATAATTAAAAATTTCTTTCAAACTTTTGCGGATATCTGTCATGAAGCTAATGTAGCGTGCCGGGTACAGCCCTATTCTTCCCCAACTGATCTCTTAAAAGCATATGGAGTTTTAGACATTCTTGAGATTGAGGGATTCGGAAAATATGGAATAGGCACGATGTATTATGGGAACGTAGATCCGCGTTTGGCATCCAGCGCCGCACACATTTATGGAAAGGATTGGGTGTCTTGTGAAAGTTTTACGTGGTTAGGGGAGCATTTTAGTGTGTCTCTGGAGCAACTTAAAAAAGAGGCGGATCAAATTATTCTACATGGAGTTCACCGAATTATTTACCACGGATTTCCCTATTCTCCGCCCGAAGTTGGGAACCCAGGTTGGGTATTTTATGCTTCAATTATGGCGAACCATAATAACACGTGGTGGCCTTATATCGAACATTTAAATAAATATATAACCCGGAATACGATTATCGCAAAAAGTGGAAAGCACATTGCGGACCATCTGGTCTATGTCCCGTATCATGACGAATGGAGCGGCGATGAGGAATCTCTGAAAAAGCTGAGAGTTGCGTTAAAGGGAAACCACCATTTAAACGATTATGACTATATTAATGACCAAATCTTACGAAGGATTACTATAATTGAAAACGGGAGGATCCGAATTTCGGATCGAACGTATTCTTCACTTATTTTACCCCATGTAGAGTATCTCCCATTAGAGATTGCAAAAAAGATTCAAGATTACTGCGATCAAGGGATGCAGCTCTACTTTATTGGGAACAAACCCCATAGAGCCCCAGGATTAAAAGCTCTTCAAAATAAAACGGGAAAAAAGGTAAAAGAGATAATGGATGGATTAGAGGGAGAGAATATACATTTTCTCCCCAGTTTAGATATCTTCACCAATTATAAAGTAAAAAAGGGTAACATACCCGACTGCTTGATAAAATATAATAGCGGAGAAATAGCTAACGCTCAATACATACATTACCAGTATGAAGATGCCGATTTCTATTTCATCGTTAATGAGGGAACGAAAGAAAAACTATCAATATTTTTACGACCCCGAAATATCGATAAATTAAATAATGGAGATTATATAGTGAAGAGCCTTGATCTTCTACATATGGAGATGAGAGATTTTTCCTATATCAAAAAAGATCATAAAGGAAAGGGATTTCAAATTCAGATAAATTCTGATTTCGGGGCAGATGAGGGAAAATGGATTGTAATTCTGAGTAAGGGGAGCGAAGAGAAACATGTAGGGAAAGACTTACTGGAAGATATTATAGCCTCTAAAGATGAAAGAAGTAGAGGGATAGATGTTGGAGATTCACCCCCCGTAAAAGTAATTGCGCTTGAAAAAAAATGGGACATCCAATTTCGCATACCAAAAAATAGATTCCCGGACCAAAAAGAAAAAAAGTTTGTGATAGAGGAAACATCCTTGTTTAATTGGGCAGAAAATGAGAGCACTAAATTCTTTTCTGGTACCGCAATATATCAAAGAAATTTTGAGATTAAACAAACTTGGCTATCGAGGGCAATTTACAAAAAGATTGGATTAAAATTGGGCGAGTTCTATCATATTGCAGAGATTAAGATAAATGGTGAACATATTGATACCCAATGGTGTGAAACCAGGGAGATTGATGTTACCAAATTTTTAAAGGCGGGTAAAAATCATTTACGGCTTAAAATTACAAATCTATTGCTCAATAAGGTGATCGGTTATCAAGAAGAGGGGAAAAAGTGGAGACCGGATTATTTCTTTGTAAATAAAGACTACAATACCTTTGAAGGCTTAGAACTTTTACCCTCCGGCCTTCTTGGACCCGTTCAAATTCAATTTTATATGTAAATGATTGTAAGAATTGGGATTGGGAAAAACAAAGAAGAAAAAGAAAAAATGAAATACAAAAAAAAAGAAAATCTTCGATAGATTTTCAGAAACCTATCAACAAATCAAATTAATCTTTTTTCCGTCTAATTATCGCAATAATAGAGACTAATGTCAGGATTCCAAATACTAATAAAGGATAACCGGGAATCTGTTCCGAAAAATTGCTTATATCCTCTTGATCGGTTGAATTATCATTGGGATCCTCATTGGTTTCTTCATTATCATTACTTTCATCCTCGGCATCATCATTGAGCTCTTCTTCATCCTCAATCACTGAAATTGAAAGAGTTTTGGTAATTTCATTGCCCGAGGTATCATTTACGGATACCTCTAGGTAATATATACCGGTTGGAAGAATTGTCGCATTTGTAAGCACTCCTTGATCATCAATACTAAATCGGAAAGTTTCATTAACCGAATATGTATCAATAGAGAAATCATCAGAGGCATTGAGATCATAATTTAAGGCGATCCCTTCGACCATCTGTTGGTTTTCGGGATCTTGATCCCATATAGGCGAAGAATAATCTTGAAGGGCCGATATGTTACTTTTATTCAACGTGAGAAAAGCTGACCCTGAGGTATCAATTTCCTTCATTTGGATTGGAATACCCGAGTTTTTATCGTAGAATACCTCCATTTCCGTTCCATAATCCGTGGTTCCATTAAAAAACCAACAATCATAATTTTTACCAAGGGCATTGATTTGACTTTCATTACTAATTGTGGTGTTAGAATTTAGAAATTTAACTTTATCACCAAGTTTGAGTGCTGGGTTATACCAAAAGGGAAAATACTCATCTTCATCATAAGCGTCACTTTCTATAACTTCTCTGGTAGTCTTATTGACAACCAAATAAGAATAAACTATCCCATCTAATATAACAGAAGCGTTAATAAGCGCTGGATCGCCAACATCGCTAAAAGTTATGTTATAAAAACCCCGACCCAAGAGAGCACCATCCTCATACTGTAGAAATTCATACATTAGATAATCTCCGGGTTGCGGAGTTATTATGAAATCTTCAGAAGCAGAAGAGGGTTCGTCACCAATCTCAGAGGTCCTTTCAGAAGTTTGAGCTGTGGGAACCAGGAATAAGAATAAACATGCCAAAGTAATACATACTTTCATTCCATCTTTTTTTAATTGATTCATTTTAATCACATCTTAAATAAATCCCATTTTATACTTATAACTTGGAACTTGGAATAATTTCAATAAAGCTTCCAAAGATCTTGATAAATGTGATTATAAAGGGATATATAACGATTAAAATGTGTTAATAGAGGACTAAAATCAGTGGAAAATTGGAGAATCAATTGGTAGATTTTAATATTACCTATTTGAGGTACTTATTTGTATTTTAAAGCTGTTTAAGGGAGTATTAATGATAATAATGAGTTAATTGAAAATAACACAGCTTCTCATAACTAATGGAAACACGAGCCCAACGTAGGTTTGGCAAATTAAATATACCAAAATGATATAAATTGAAAAAGAATGGCGGGTACACGAGGACTTGAACCTCGGATCGGCGGATTAGAAGTCCGTCGTCCTATCCAACTAGACCATGCACCCATTTTTTTAAGAAATAGGGATTTCAAAAGAAGTAAAGATTGATCTAAAAAAAAATTTTCGAGTTTTACCAGAAAATAAAGAAAATTTATCCATTTAATGGAAATCCTTGGCAAAAAAATAAAAATGAAGCATTTTATAAATGCTTTAGAGGTCAAAGCTTTGTTATTAGAAAAGTTAAATGAGACAGTGTGGAATGTCAAGAGAAAAAATCGTCCCGGAATGTTTGAGTTTCGTGCAACAGAACAGAGAGGCGAGGTTAAGAACATCAAAATTTCTCTGATTGATGAGGAAAGTGAAAGGCGTTCTATCGCCTTCGATATGGATCGAAAAGAATTTGAACGATTCTACACCATTATTTCTAATTTTAAAAAGATAATTGAATATCCCGAGAAAATGTCGGGCGCCAGCATTACTTCATTTAGTTCTTTCCCCAAAGAGGAAAACACGGAAGAAGACCCATTACCTCTTAGCTTAGACGGGGAAGTGAACGGAACGACCATCAAAGAGCAAAAAGATCGGAGAGTAAAATCGGGCCGTAAATTAGAAGAAGATGCAGTCAATTCTTCCCTAGATGCGCTTGACGAGGGCTTGGCCAGCTTAGAGGCACTCGATCAAGATGATTCGCCGATAAGCGAACAAGGAGGAAAAATCAAAAAGGTCGGAGAAAATAAAAGAGAACAAACCAAGAACGCCACCAACAAAGCAACAGAAAAATCTAAAGCAAGTCTAGTTGCCCCTAAAGTTCCATCAAATGCCACCTTAAATCGAGGAAGAAGCACTCTGGAAGCTGAACCTCTTGGAGAAAACGAAGGAAAAAACGATGAGGATGAAGATAAACTCGATCCCACAGAATGGGATCCTTGGTAATTGAAATATGTTTTTTCTCTAAATATACGCCCTTTAAGTATTAGTATATAATAGGATATAAGGGCCAAATAATTTTAGAACTAGGTTTCTTCGTCGTCTTTTTGAAAATGATCCATTAGAAGCTTCATCAGATCATTTTTAGTAAGAGCATATGGTTGTAGATTTGGAAGTTTTTTATGAACCCGAATAAATAGGTCCGAATAATGTTCTGCCCGTTCTTTTTGCTTTATGACATCTTGCCGGGATTGTTCCCTAATAGTAGACGCAGGATTCCCCTTCATTATAGCCCTTTCTGCAACAACCATACCCGATACGATGATACTGTCCTTGAGAATGATGGAACCCTCCCCAATGGAAGATCCTTCATATAGCACAGTATTTTCTCCGATTTGTACATAATCCTCCATAAATGTTCCGAAAATAAAACTGCCCGTATCGATTATATTGTAATTTCCGATATTGATGGGGCTTTTCTCTGTTTTTGTAAACATCACTACCCCATCAAAAATGGTAGAATAATTACCGATTTTAATTTTTGCCGATTCTGCGCGTAATGTTGCACCTGGCCATACCACCGAGTGGGCACCAATTTCCACATCACCCACAAGAGTTGCGTTGGGGGAAATCCATGCATCAGGATCAATGGTTGGCTTTTTACCGTTATATTCTAAAAGTGGAATTTTGATTCACCTATTTTTATTACTCAGCAATAGTCCCATTTGTTTTGTGTAATGGAATAGATTGCATTAATTCTATTATATATATATTTATATTTCTTTTCAAAGTTAAAAATGTTTGATGATCTCTAATGATTGAAAAATCAACAACAAATACATTAAAAAAATCATAAGAGTAAAATTATAGATTTTCTTATACCACATAACATGGTATCTTACAAAGAATTAGGTTTAGTTAATACCAAAGAAATGTTTGCAAAAGCAATTAAAGGCGGATACGCAATTCCGGGCTACAATTTTAACAATATGGAACAGCTCCAAGCAATTATTGGGGCTTGTGTTGAAACGGAATCACCGGTTATTTTACAGGTTTCCAAAGGTGCCCGTGCATATGCGAATGAAACATTATTGAGATATATGGCCGAAGGGGCAGTAGAATATGCCAAAGAACTTCACCCCGAGGGTAAATCAATACCAATAGCACTTCACCTTGATCACGGAGACTCCTTTGAGGTTTGCAAATCTTGCATCGATATGGGATTCTCTTCTGTAATGTATGATGGTTCTCAATTATCCTTTGAAGAAAATATTGAGATTTCCAAGAAAGTGTGTGATTATGCACACTCTCAAGAAGACTACGTGACGGTTGAATGTGAACTGGGTGTTTTAGCCGGGATTGAAGATGATGTAGAAGCGGCAAAAAGCGTTTATACGAATCCGGATGAAGTAATTGAATTCCAAAAGAGAACAGGTTGTGATAGTCTCGCAATCTCCATCGGAACTTCCCACGGAGCAAACAAATTCACACCAGAACAATGTACCAGAAATGATGAGGGAAGATTAGTTCCACCACCTCTTAAGTTTGAAATTCTCGATGAAGTGGAAGAACGGCTCTCAGGATTCCCAATTGTGCTTCACGGCTCTTCGTCTGTAATTCCAAAATATGTTGATATTATCAACGAAAATGGAGGAGAGCTTAAAGATGCAGTCGGTATTCCAGAAGAACAATTACGAAAGGCCGCCTCAAAAAACGTTTGCAAAATTAATATCGATTCAGATGGTCGGTTAGCCGTCACTGCAATGGTCCGAAAAGTTATGGCCGAAAAACCAGAAGTTTTCGATCCGAGAAAATATCTTGGCCCTGCCCGAGAAGAATTAAAAGAGCAGTATAAAGCCAAAAATAAAAACGTATTGGGCTCCGCCAGCCACGCTTTCGATTAACAATCCCAAATGGGAAATATTTCAACACTTAATAGTTGTTTTCTTTTCTTTTTTTCTTGCAATACATCTTTTCTTCAATAATTTCATTTATTTTTAAAAATCTTTTGATAAAAACTAGACATAATAGTCCCCATTAATGAAATAATTTTTAGTAAAACGGGGTTTGCGGAGAGATTTTCTAAAATGCTTAAATATTCAAACTCTATTTGAACTATTAGATTCAAATGGATCTTAACAAAACATCTTTTGATACACCGGCAATGGATTTTTGTACAGAATGCCATTCTCATAATGTAATATTCGTTCCGACCACGGGGGAGTTTGTATGTGGTAATTGTGGGTTAGTACTCAGCCATCACAATATTGATCGTGAGAGGCAAGGAAGAAGGGCATTTTCAATGGAGGAAAAATCTAAAAGAGATCAGACCGGGAGTCCTGTGACTGCTCTTTTGCCAGATCTCTCCTTAACAACCGTCATTGATAAAAAAGGGAATTTAACCCCGAGAATGAAAAGAATAATCAAATGGAATTCGCGAATGTCTTGGGATAATCGAAATATGTTGATCGCCGCAACCGAAATAAAGCGAATTGGGACGCTTATGAACCTCCCGAGAAGGGTAAAGGAATACGCTGCCAAGATATATAAAAAAGCATTTCATCTGAAGTTGTTGAGAGGGAGATCAATCAGAGGGATGGTAGCTGCATCTCTTTATTATGCATGTAGGTCAGAGAAAGTGCCTCGAACCTTGCAAGAGGTTTTGAATTATGCTGATTGTAAAGGTAGGGATGTTCGAAGATGTTACCGAACATTAGTGCGCGAATTAAAGCTGAAAGTCCCCAATTTAGATCCCGTACTCTTGGTCCCAAAATATATTTCTGCCTTAGATCTAAATAATAAAGTGGAAAAAACTGCCATAAAAATAATTAAATATTACTCCAAAGTATATGTAACAAGTGGGAAGGATCCTAAGGGAATTATCGCGGCCGCATTATATTGTGCAAGCATTATCCATGATAAATCTATAAGCCAAAGAAAGATTGCATTAACCATCCAAGTTACCGAGGTGACACTGAGAAGTCGCTACAAAGAGATGTGCAGAATTATAAAGGGCCTATAGATTCTTTTATCCTTAATCTTTCAATATATTTCAGATTTTTTGGATTGTCTGGATTTCTGATAATTTTTAGGGATTAATTTTTCTTTTCTCTAATAAAGCTCCTAATTTATGTTGTTTTTATCCATTTTGAAAGCAATGAGGGGACTCTAGCTGTCGATCCTTTCCATTTTGCAATCAAATATAGAATAAAAGCCTTAATTGGGTTGAGAGGAACTAACTTTGTGGGATTGACCTTCATAATGTGGAGCATCGAGGCGGTCGTTTGGGCTAAATTATTACATCCATCACTCAAATACACATTTTTTTTGCCAAGTT
>CAZEPC010000158.1:0-1349 GCA_964513765.1 uncultured archaeon | reverse complement strand
ACATGTATTTACAAAAGTAATATAAGGCCATTTTTTTTTTGCCAAGTTTTTCAATAAGAATTGGGGCCACTTCCTTTATTGCACAATGCCCCGCAATTAGGACTTTTCCAGTAATGGCCTTTATTTCATCCATACTAAATCCTTTTCCCATAATAATGGTGAAATCTCCTTTACCACCATAATCAAGAGATAACACTTGAAGGAGGGCCAGCGGATTATTTTGACAGCCTTCCTGACACAAAAGATCCTTTCCCTTAATTATTTTCACATCTTTGGGAAAATCTTGTTTAAGATCCGTGGGATATTTTTTAGTAAATCTTCCCAGCTCTCCGATAATTTCGATTTCCGAGGGGTTTCGAATCGGTTCAGCAAATCCTCTCTCCAGAGCAACTTGAAGATGTGGAACATCATTCTGATCTAAGCCAAATATCTTTGAACCGATAATATCTACGGCAACCACATTAATTCCTCCGATGAGGACACGGAAAGGTTTAACCAGTTCATCTTTCAAAGAAGTAGGTGGATAATGGCCATGAATCGTTCCTTCTATTCCATCAATAATAGTAAAATCGGGTTTGATATAAGAAAGGACATCTACCAATTTCCCATGAAGAAGATAATTATGATCAAACTTTCTATGAAAATGGCGGGGGAAACCCCATTGATTTTTTATACCCAAGGTCACTCCAGCCATAGAATGAGTTTTAAGTTTGGGAACATTGATATAGAAGGTTTCATGCTTTTTTTCAATCAATTCCTTCCATATTAATTGGGGGATTTCAAATTCTTGCAAATCATATTTCGGAGAACCTTCCTCGGGGATGTGAGTGAGATGCTTGGGAGTAGAAAAATCGGGATTATGAAATGAAATCCTTTTACCCTCGCATTCATCTAAATATATTGGTTCTACCCCCGTTCTCTTGCATATTTTCTTATATCCAACAGCAGAAAACACGATTCGAGTCATGTTACATTGAGTGGAGTTTTCCATTACAAAGATCTCATCAACATCAGCCCTTTGACATTCTAAGATTATTGCCTCTAGGACTTCTGGGCGGGTATAACAATATTCTTTGGAATCTATGCCATTTGGTTTGATGAAAACCCTCTTTTTTCCCTCAAGTAGAGAATTTATGCCCCCAAAATGATCAAAAATACTAGTTACTTTTTTCCTTATCATTAAAAATAAATCAGAATGTCTATTATGGGGGCTTTCCAATGGAAGAACCTCTCTTTCAGATAAAGTTTTCCCCTTTTCTTGGGGTAGGTCAATATTCGAAACCACTACTTTTTTTCTTAAATTTGCATCCATAAAATAAAACCAACTTTTAGTTATAAAATTCTAAAAA
>CAZEPC010000157.1:0-9981 GCA_964513765.1 uncultured archaeon | reverse complement strand
GTGCTAATCTGTCACCCTCATCCCCAATTCGGGGGGACTATGGCCAATAACGTGGTCCGTTCTTTATATCGGCATTTTAAAAAAAAAGGTTTCCCGTCCTTGAGGTTTAATTTTCGTGGGGTTGGCTCCTCCAGTGGCTCATATTCGGGCGGAAAAGGAGAGATGAGGGATGTGATGGATGCAAAAAACATTCTCATCGATACAACGGGAATTTCCCAGATCGTGTTGATAGGTTATTCATTTGGTGCTGCCGTGGCTGGCGGTATTCTCGAGGATTCGGGGGATGTTCAATCCTTTGTGGCTGTTTCCTATCCGTTTACGTTCATTTCTGATTTTATAAAAAAGGCACATGTTCCCATTCCTAAGCTATTTGTTATGGGGGATAAGGATGATTTTACTTCTCTTCAAGCATTCCATAAAAATGTAAATGCAATGCCCGATCCAAAAAATAAGAAAATATTTGCAGGTGTTAATCATTTTTGGAGAAATAAGGAGTCTGAATTGGTAGATTATATTTGGAAATGGCTCGCACGAAAACTCCCTTGACAAAAACCAATATAATCATGAGAATTGCTCCATACTATATTTTTATGGCTTTTTATAATTATTATTGCTATTATTCATCCATTAACTGATTTCTTATGATCTTATTTACCTTCATCGTGCTCAGTCGCTTGGCGGTCTTTGAAAAGTTTTTTTCATCATAGGAAACGGCCAATAAAGTTAAAAATGAAAGGTTGTAAAGCAAAGAAATTGGTCTATTATTCAATGCCGCAAGATCGTTGAGTTTTGTTTGAATCTTCTCGGTAAATTTTTTACCGGTAATCTCTTCATATTGCACCACAATCCTCTGTCTCCCCCATTTTTCATACCCGTATTCACGGAGGGCTTCATTCATCTTGGTGAGGACCATATATACCATCATGGTCTCTTGCTGGCGAACAAAATCCTCTCCTCCCATTCCCTCGAAATTTACTTTGATTCGTGTCAATGTTTTGTCTAAATTTACTCCGAACCGTTCCTCAAAGACATGAAGAAATTCCTCGATTTTAAAGTCAAGAATGAGCGGAATATTTTGCCTGAGTTCATCGATGAAATTATTGAGCAGCTCCTCTACCCCGCTAAATTGCATAGTATATTCAGGGTTTTTTCCCATGATTCTATTTCCTGCATCGGTACAAAACAACTGCTGATAGACTGCTTGTTCCAGCATTTCTTGTATTTCTTCTTTTTTTATACTCATGGGAGGCTCACTTCTTTATCAACCCAAACTTTCATTTTTAAAAAACGTTCGTAATATCTAAATATTATTTTACATTCCTAAATTATTTTCCTCACAATGACTGTTGCGGATTTCATCAAGGGAAAATCCTCAAAAAAAACATATTTCTGGTACTATGCCATGGTACTCACTGTTTTTTGGGTATTTCTCTATTTTTCCCTAAATGCTTATCCTGCACCCTATAGTGTGAGAATGAATCAGATATCTCACTTGGGCTCGCCCAACTTCAATCCAAATGGCTATCATTTCTTTAATATTGGCATGGTTTTCTTTGGGATTTCGGTAATTCCCCACCTCATTTTTCTTTACAGGGAACATGAGCGATTTATGCATATTACCTCCACTATGGCATTAATTTCCGCCTTTGCTGTATGTATTGGTCTAATATTGCTCCCGCTTTATCCGGTTGATAATTGGGATCCTCATGAGGTGCTGGCTTCCATTATTTTTGTCGGATTTATGGTGGTGGTGGGCTGTTATTGTTATATTTGGATTTTAAAAATACGGAAAGAAATCTTATTTGTGCAAAATCTGGGTGCCTTCATAATTTATAGCGGGATGATTTACATCATTGTGCTTTTTATCATAAATCTTAACACATATTGGGAATGGATCTATTTCATCTCCATGTTGCTTTATATGTGTTCGATTCTTTTCATCCTCCCATCCCCTTCTAGTAAATCTTATACAAAATAGTCTCCTTTTGTGTTGGAATTCTTCAGAAGAAGTTGAACAGATTTGTTCAAGTATATTGAATGAAATTGTGAAGTAACTTTTTATACATCCAAAAATTTTTCCACTAGAAAGTCTTTTGGATTGATTTTTAGTTTGTGTTTATAGAGAAAAGATTCAAGGGATGAATTATATAAAACAAACTGTGATAAAAATGGTTGATGAACAGTTATTAGAAGAAATGCAAGAGAAATATGAAATGCAGTCTTTAGAAATTGATGATATTCCGAAATTCATGGAATTATTTTGCCAAATCGCTAATGAAAATGATGAAATTCAAGCAGAGATCGATGAGCCCGAATTTCGAAATATCAAATTTACCTTTGAATTGGAAGGTGCCGATGATTTTACCATGGTTATTGAGGATGGTCAATTCCATATGGAGGAAGGGGCTGTAGATGATTGGGGTGCACAATTAATTATTGGGGCGGATGATTTTGTTAAATTACTCACCGGTCAAGTAGATGGTCAGAACTTGTATATGGCTGGAAGATTAGAAGGACATGGCGGATTACCCCGTATCATGAAGTTCCAAACTATTATGGAAATTGCCCTCGAATTTGTTGAAGACTGGTACTGATATCTAATTCATAGAGTTAAGTTAATAGCAAAAAAGATTTTTTATTTTTTTCGTTTTAGAATGCCTTCAAACATTTTTATGTGCTACTTCTTCTTATTTTCTTTCTTCTGAGAGTAATTTGCCATTTGGACATCATGTAGTTCCTTTTCTTTTTTTGTCTTTTCCAACTTGTCATTTTCCTCTTCCAAAAAGAGTTCAAATTCTTGTCGGTGTTTTTCATAAGCCTTACCCTTGAGCGGATAAAAATATAGGATCCCCACTGCCAACAAGGAGAATATGATACGGAAAAAGGTGGCAATGAATTTTAATCCTG
This sequence comes from uncultured archaeon, assembly GCA_964513765.1. GTDB lineage: Archaea > Asgardarchaeota > Lokiarchaeia > Sigyniarchaeales > Promethearchaeaceae > CAZEPC01. The sequence continues at coordinate 7,074 of CAZEPC010000157.1, read as the reverse complement.
CGAGAGTTTCTGGACTTTGGGTAGTGGCTGTTCCGTCAAATCCGATGGCATCCAACGCCAATGTGAAAATAAACGTATAAAAACGGGCGGAGAGTGTGGTAATAATCGCCAAAACTGCCCCAAATAAGGCTTGCCTGTTAATTTTATTTTCCATATAATCTTGATCTGCGATATCTGCAATTAAAATTCCCCGGAGGATCCAAAATGCAGAATAGCCCAAACAAGCGACCCAATATCCGCTCAAAAAGGACCAATAGTTGTTGAATAGGTAGAGGATTAAATTTCCAACCGCAATTAATGGCATACCAATATACAATGCTTTTACCGTTCCAATCTTTCTTCTGAGCTTTTTCCATATATAATAGAATCCATTTATCAAGAGACCGCCTAAGCCAGTTACAAATATGGCGGGTATTCCTTCAATCCTAAAGTTCCATTTCATTAGATATACTATATCTGAGTAATAGCTTGAAATAGCCAATCCTGCGAAGAATGAAAAAGCGGTAAAAATGATAAATGACTTTTTGCTAAAAGTTTCCTTAATGACTTCCCAAAATCCGTATTCAATTAAAACCGTATCCTCATTGAAATCTTCTTCCTCTAACACAATTTCTGCTCTTTCTGCTTTTTCTCCTTTTTCCACTCTTTCTGCTTTTTCTTTATTTCTTTTTTGGGCTTCGTAAATTTCGATCTCATACAGATCGAAGGGTTCTTTTAGTTTTCGGGCAGCAAGAAACGAGATTCCAAAACTCAGAAGGCCAATTAAAAGAAGATAGGCTAATATTGCTTCATATGAAAAACCAGAAGTGAAAAGAAAAGTGGGGACAATCCCTGCGGCAGCACCTGGTAACATTGTAATTACACTCCTCAATGCACTAATAGACGCCCTTTCATCTGGGTTCTTTGTGATGGTAATAATAAGGGCTTCTAGATTCACTTGAAAAAGGGCCAAACCAGTATCGAACACGAACATTGTTCCCAAAATCATGGCAAATTTTCTCATGTCTGTCCAGCTCCTGGGTGTGAGAACAAGTAGTGTGAAGCCCAGAAACATAATGGGAAGGCCCCATACAATGAACCTTTTTCGCTTTCCCTTTTGCGGATGGGGGGTAGCTTTATCAGAGAAATATGCAAAAATTGTGTTGTTTATGGCGTCCCAAAAGCCGAAAATCAATAACGCAGTCCCGTAGATCGCGTTATTATTCAGTCCCACGTAATCGGTGAAGAACTGGAGCATAGCTCCCGTTATTGTTTGGTTTAATAAAAATTGACACATATCGCTGTATCCAATATTACGTTTTTGCGATATCTTAACGCCTTGGTTAATGGGTGACTCCTTTTCTTTTCTTTTTTCTTGTTCTGTCTGTTTCTCTTTTCCTTTCAGTTTTATGTTAGTTTGAAATGTTGAGGGATTTTCAGAATCTTCTGGTGGAAATTCAGATGTACTATTTGAAATTGTCATTGGTATGATCTCTTATGGAGATTTTATTTTGTAAAACGATTTTATTTCCTGAAATGATAAAATGGAGATATTTTAAATGAAGAAATCTTTCTATATTTTTTAAATCAAAACCGATGATTGATTGGTCTTTTTATAGGGAATATGATCTATTTCTACTTCCTTAAATTCTCAAGAAGGCATAAATTTATGTAGAAAAATTTTTCACATTTTCATATGACAATACAAAGTATCGCATCTGTATCCTCAATTTATTCCGTAGGCACGTGGTTCGTGGATAAAATTTCGGAAGGGATTTTCTTTATCTTGATGGTATTGCTTTTTGGGTGTTTGCTTTATTTGGGTCTGCTTATTACGGGACAAAAGAAAGGCGAGGAAAAATGGGATTCCCCTGATAATTATTTTGGAAAATCCGTGGGTGCAGCTTTCTTTATCGGAATTATTGTAATTATTTTTGGGGTTATCTTTATGCTATTGTTCATCGCCGCGGCCTTAGAAATTACTGGTGGTGGTTCGGGGGATCCTCTGACTGGCTTACTTTCCAATAGTTTAGGACAAACTGCCGCATCAGTGTTTGAGAGTGAATGGAGGGTAATGGCGATGGTGGGGGGATTTGGTTTGGTTATTCTTCTTAGTGCTGGCTATATTCTTAAGGGACGATATAATATCTCTTTAGGATGGGCAGTTCTGATTTTGGTGGTAGCCTTCGGAATTTATTTCGGACTTGATTACTTGATTGGTGAATTTGTGTATGGTCCGGGCATTACGGGCGCAATCAACTGGGTTGGGGAAGCCTTAGAGTCATGGGTTTGGGACATGGCTTTTGGTACTTGAAATTTTATTTACTTTTTTTATAGTTCCTTCTTTATTGTGCTTTTTGGAATTATGGAAAGATCTTATTTAAAGGCTAATCCTATTGGTCATTTTTTTACACTTTTTCTCCAAAAGAAATCTATTTTAGAGCTTTAATCCAAGAAAAATTATGAGATTTTATAAAAATTTTGAACAAAAAATCAAATCATTTACGAAAGTCAGTATTATTAGCGGATTTCTCGTGATTTTCATTCTTCATATGTATACTGCCATTAGGCTGGCCAGTACGGATGCAATGAATGAGAACATCCCAATTAGCCTCTCGTTTGATCTTTTATTTTCCTTTAGTATATTTCTGTTGTGGATATTTGCAGGTAAAGGGCAATACGGACGAATTTTAGAATGGTTTTCTTATTTTGCTCCCTTGCTTTATATCATTTGGGATTGGACTTGGAAAAACGAGCAATTTGACTTTTTGGGCGGTTTTGGTGCGTATTTTCCCATAAACTCCACCTTATTAGTAATTACTATGATTTTCTATCTTATTTCTGCCTTATATTTAATATTGCTGCCATTAAAAGCACTAATAAAAGGATTAATGAGATATAGAAAACAAAAAGATTTTAGTTATTTTAAAAGAGCATTTTCAAAAAAATTTCTTTCGAAGAAGGCATTTTTGTTGATTTTGCCTGCAGTAATGATTGCCTTGGCATTCCCGATGCCCCACATAGTGCAAAATGAGGGTAATGAAAAAACATATATCCGAATAGAAGATAAAAATAAGGAATGTACTTTTGCCGTATGGAATTTTGTGAAATTTGATGCACAGATAGGAGATACACAAGAAATTGATCTAAATCTCCTAAATGCCGATCAAAAACGAATTATGACGGCCTTTGGAGAGATGAATACCACATTTTTTGGTCAAATTCATTTCGATACTGAAAAAAAGGCCAATCACACAATCGCGTTTATGAAAATGTTGGATGCTTATAACTGTAGTGCGTGTGCTACGATATGGTATGATAATGTGGAGGAATATAATTTCCCAGGTCCAGCCTATCCTAATAATTGGATCTCGAATGCCAGGCATGTATTGGAATTTGTGGTTGCCAATGAGATCCCCAATGTTGAAGGAATCTGCATGGACTCGGAATCTCAAGCCGAATTTCCCCCAGATATATATTGGGAAAATGTAGAAATATACGATGAATTTTTAAAAGAAGTTCAGATGAATGAATCATTGGCCAATCCGAATCCCCAAAAGGATACATTTGAAACTGTTTTATGCTTTACCGCCCTAAGTGCTTTGGATGCGGTAGATGGTGACATGGATTTAGTGTACGGTTCCCGCCATCTTGGATTGCCTCCGTCCTCTTGGACCCAATATCATTTCATGCAATATAGAATGCATCCAAGCATGACCCCGACTGAAATGTATTCTTATAATATACTCAGTAAAAAATACTTAGTGGTGGATAAGGTTACTCCGATAACCGGTCTGGCCGCGGTACAATGGTTTGCAGAGGGTTATTTCAACGGCACAGCACCCGATCTAGGTTTTGAGGATCCCGAATCTACCTATGACGGGGTGGACGGGTTTGAGGCGTTGAAACGCGAAATCTTTCTCTGCAAAGCCATGGGCTTTCATCAAGTGAATATGTTCAAACTATATAGCTACGGCCCCAGCGATCCCCCGGTCGTAGAAGATTACGGATTTTTGGAAGACTATGGGATTGAAGCACTTGAAACTTTGGCGGAGGAATGGAATAAGGAAAAAACGGTGGAGTATCCTATTTATGGTTCTGATTTCAAACTCTCCCGTGGGGGATTTTATCAGCCTTTCGGAAATTTCAGACACGACTTGTGGGTAAATACTGAGATGTATGTTGTTCGATGGCTTGCAGTTATTGCAGTCCTTATAGTGGTCTTCTATTCCTCCAAAAAGTAGAGAGTTGAGGAAGAAAGACCTTAAATTTGCTTATCCTCTGTTTGTCCTCTGCTTATTTCTTGTGGATCCTCTCTTTTTTTCTGTTTTTTCTATTTTTTCTGTTGTTCCTGTTTTAATCGTTTGAATTAGGCGTGAGGTAGAATTCTCTGTTTTGATTACGGATTGCGATTAATTCCTTAATCTCTTCCAGTGCTTCTCTGGATAACTCTTCATCCTTAAATTTATTATGGAGTTTAGGATTTTTATCAGCAATCCAAAAGATCACTTTAGCCATCGGTTTCACCACAAAGGTACTTGGACCTGCCATTTTTTGCACCTTTTTGAAATCCCGGATGGAATCATCGTCCCACGCCCCCAAAACAACTGTGAGGGGGAAATACACTCCCAAAACCAAAAAGATAATGAATACTAACCCCAAGATTAAAGCCAGCATGAATTGTGTATCCCATAAGGGGTCTAAAATCGTGATTCGGAGGCTGGTAAACAGACCGAATAATATTGCGGTGGCTAACATAGGAGCACCGAAAGTTTGCCATGTAAGATATTTAAGTTTAAATATTCTGCGATTAATATAGATGAACGCAATAAGAATTTTTAGAAGAATTGCGGGATAATCCGCCAAAGTGAGGGTATAAACGATCCCCGCCAATCCCAGATCTTGAACCTTGAATACCGCAATAGTGAGATACCAGCACAAGATTTTCATTCCCTCCTCAAAAACCTTAAGAATAAATAGTTGGTTTGGTCGATGGGCCGCAACGAAAAGGGTCTCCGGGTAGCGTTGATATGGCCTGGTGCATCTGTAAATCAATGCAGGAATTAAGAAAGGGATAGTCAGAAAATAACGGTCCAATCCAAACCCCAAGAATACGTTATCAAATATAGACATTACGGTTAACATGATGGCAATTGCAAACCCACTATTAATAAAATAAAAGCGAAATGCATGGGCATGATAGTATTGACATAATTTAATCTTATCATTTTGGTATGCCTCTGTGAATACCGGTGTGAAGTCTTGCCGGACAAGCCTGTCCGTAGTGGCAACAAGCATAATTGCCATATCTTTTAGCACAATAAAAGTGGTATATTGCGGAACATACGCCAAGCTCAGAGACAGTGCGATTAGCTGTGTTGATGCAAATAAAATACTGGGCAGACCTGTTTTCAAGCCAAAACTCAAACACTCCTTTACTAAGTCCATATCAAATTCGATATAGAATAACCGCTTAAACGAAATGCCGTAATCATCTAGGGCATCTGCCAAGAATTTAGCAGCAATAAACGCGACAATGAGATCATCTAAATACAATCCAAATGTGGCACCTATGGCTATCCCCAGAAGTTCTCCAACAGCAGGATTAGAAGCACCGTACCATTTCCCCAACAAGACAAAGACAATCTCTGTAAGGCGTTGAATGGCCTCAGACTGAAGGAATTCTAAGGTTGCTTTTTTATCAAAATGCTGTAGGGAATTTAATGCTCCCTTAAACACCCCTGGAAATCCTGGATATTGCTTTGTGATAACTACCAACATTATCCAAATCCCGTATGCGAGTTCGGTATTGGGAACAAAATACAGACACCAAATACTTATGCCGGTGATTTGGAGTAAGCCTGTTATGGCTTGATACCAAACAAAATATTGAATATATTGCACCATCCGAGCCGGGTTTTTTATGTTTTCTTCGGCTACAAATCGAGCGATTGTTTTGCTGGTTCCGATATCGAAGGCTTGAAAGACTAACACGAAGATCCCAGTAAATGTTATTCGGTAGCCTTGGCTTGTGGGAAACGGATATAGGATCTTGATCAGATATACGGATACAAAAGCGGGGATAAGCAATATCCCGATTTCATATACCAATTTATACCAAAATCCCGCCAAGGGTCTGTGAAATCCAATTTCATCCCATAATTCTTCTTTCGGAATGTCTTCAATCTTCTTTCCAGTTATCACATCTATATTTTCTTGGACCTCTGTCCGCTTTGTATGTTTTTGCATTGATGTGTATGAAAATACTGCTCTTTATAAAAATTATATCTAAGTTTAAACTATTTCTTAGGAAGAAGTATTCTGCGGGTTATTCTTTTCTTTCTGGTTTTTTCTGTCAAAAAAGTCTTCCAATTTATGTTTGAAATTCCCATGGAAGAGATCTTGCTGTTTCTTACTCATTCTTATATAGATATTTTGGATCAGTTCATCTTTTTTCTGGATGAATTGCAAAGTTTGTTGTATTTCCGAGTGATTGGGAACGGTTAAAATTGTAGGATACCTCACCATAAAAATAAGATAATGCTGGAGCTGTCGATAATAATTTATATGGGACGTATATGAATGTTTCTCTTCTTTATCGCTAATTTCATGGTAGTTTCGAAGAATTTTCTTAAGTTCCTTGGAATAATTGCTTGATTGCCGATAAAATGCATCTTGGTTAATCTTACCGCTATCTGATAACGTTTTCTCAAGTTGCATTGTAATTTTTTGAATATTCCCGAATAAATCATCGTTTCCAGTCATATATTCCGCTCCTTTTTCTTAGAGGTAAGAGATAGTACATAAAAATAACCCAGTAAGCAACATTTTTTCTGAGATATAGATAAGATGGATACCACTAAAATTTTTCCAAGAGGTCTTTAATGGGTAAAATGGCATTCAGAAACATTATCGATTTTTCTTGTTCTTCTTGATCTGATTTTTCCTTTATTTCCCGCAGTTTTTCTGTGTATTCTTGAAAAAGGTCGTTTGCCTCATCTAAATATTTTTCGCTGATGAATACGGGATAAAAATCGATTTTTCGGGGTGGTTGAAAATATGTACTGAAATTTTTTTCCATATATTCAATATCAT
>CAZEPC010000156.1:0-9995 GCA_964513765.1 uncultured archaeon | reverse complement strand
GAAAGGGATGGGGATTCCGGCATATCCAAGCGTCTCTCTTATGGCTGTACTCCTTGTTTCTGTTGCAAGCTTGATTTTATATGCCACTAAGAGGAAAAATCATTAAAACTTAACATTAATCTTCAATGGATTTTTTTTGTTTTTTTGAGCCTTTTTATTAATGATACATTTTAATAAATGATTGATTAATCGGTTGTTGATAGGGGTGCGGTTGAAATGAGTGATTCTGATAAAAAAAAGTTGGTTGGATATGGTCTATTTCTTATCTTTATTGTGATAGGTGCCGTTTTTCTGGGGTTCTATCTAAATGATTCACAAGATGGACAAGATTCTAATGGAGATAGGAATAGTAATTATTCTTGGGAAACAGACTCTAATCATTTGAGTAAAACCGAGAAAGTGTCTAATATTACGATAATCGTGGATTTCGGGAATGGAACTATTCAAGAATGGAATCTTAACCTTATGGACCATTATACTACTCCATTTGATGCATTAAACAATAAATGTGATGTTGGATATGATATTCAAAAATTGGGGGGAAATAGTGCCCTTTTTTATGTTACTGGAGTAAATGGGGTGCATGAAGATATTTCGAATAATATGTTTTGGCTTTACTATGTGAATGATAACTATGCGACAACTGCCTCAAATGCTTATCAATTAGAAGATAATGATGTGGTAAGATGGGTGTATTCTCATCCTGTTTCAGATCAATAAAATCCAGCAAAAGGATAATATTTTTTCAGTTATTCTTGGTCATTTTTGGATTTTGATTCGGAATCGAGATATTTTTTAAACTCCATTTCCAAATTAGAAAACTGATATCCACATATACATTTTCTTGAATAAGGATTATTATGTTCCCCGCATTCTGGGCAATAACGTATTTCGCAATTGGTGCAAAAATCGGCAAATTTTATTTCTTCTCCGCAATGGGGACATTCTTCATGGATCATTCTGTATTTTTCAGGAGTTTCCGTCCATTGTGCTTGAATTAGATTCTTCATCCTTTCCTTCTTGACTCTTTTATTTGTTGCCATTTCCTTCTCTATTCTTTTCTCTTTTATTTTTTTCTTCTTTACTGTTTTCTCTACTTTTCTGGGATTGTCATCAAAAACAGTGAAATAGGTTTTTTTGTTTCTTTGGTTGGTTAGTTGTTGATATTGGGGTAAATTAATTCTCTTCAACCATTTTTTATCCAAAAACCTTCCATGATTTTCTCTAATTTGATATCTTGTATAATAATGAAGAGTTCCAAAAAATATCATCAAAAAGGAAGAAACCAGAATATAATAAAGAATTCCGTAAATTAATAAAAATAATAAGAGGCCAGGGATGGTCAGTGCTAATATCCGGGTTAATTTCAATGTTTTCCTGGCATCTTCATTCAGATTCACATAACAATTTAAACAAAAACCACAAGATGTGCATTTATTACATACCAAAATATCACAAATAGGACATCTCTTGAAATCTCGGAGGGTATTTTTTTCACTTTTACCGCAGATTCTGCAAATTTTTGCCCCTATAGAATTTTTACTTTGAATTTCCCGTTTAAGGGAACTATAAACCTGCTCATATTCTTCCTCGGAAATATTTTTTCCAAATTTTTTTTCTCTAGGATTTTTGCTTGGAATTGTTCCCTTTTTGATTTCTTTATCATTTTTTTCCAAAATTATTCATTCCAAACATTTTATTTAAGTATTTGTACGTCCTACTCGTTTATTTTGAGAAGGTTAATAATCTCATCAACAATCTCTGAAGTATCTTTATCATCAGTTTGCACTTGATATTGACTGGCCGCCTCATAAAAAGGTTTTCTAAACTCCAATAAATCATTTACCTCTTTCCTTGGATTTGGTTTATCAATCAATGGTCTTTTTTCTTTCCCTTCTTTGATGGCCCTTTCATAAATTTCATCGGCCGTGGCCTCTAGTAAAATAATCTTGCTGGAAATTTTTAAATAATCAATATTCAGTTTATTTAAGACCACTCCTCCACCGGCAGAAATTACCGAATTTTTTGAGTTAGAAAGATCTTTGCAGACACTCATTTCCAACTCACGAAATCTGATTTCGCCGTCCTCCTTAAATATTTTAGGGATAGATTTTCCTGCTTTTTTTTCAATCATCTCATCCATTTCTAGAAAATCCATATCGAGGTTTTGGGCCAACTTTCTTCCAACCGTTGATTTTCCGGTGGCCATAAATCCAATCAAAACAATATTACTTTTCATTTTTTTATCTCTCTCTTATGTTATAGATCTCGCTTTCTTTCTAAAAATTTTTTATGTTTTTCTCGAAAAAATCAAAGAAAAGCTTTATGAAATTAATAAAATAATATCTATGTATATGCTTAACACGATTTTGGTGGTATCTTCTATTTTGGCGGGACTATTCACTCTTCTTTCCTCATTACTCGCTTATCTCCGAATCCGCCACACTAAAAATCGTAATCTGTATTATGTGTTTTTTAATTGGTTGTTTTTTGGGATGTCTTGGTTTTTTATTGCTGCGGGCCATTATTTTTATAATGAGGATGTATTTAAGGTCGCTTATGTTTTTCAAATTATCGGAACATACTTTCTGCTCATTTTTACGGATTACACCACCCGTATTACCATCAATCCCTATAAATTAGTCGTTTTAACGGTTGTAAGTACCTTATATTTCTATTTTGTGTTTCAAAGCAACAGAACAGAAATTATCCCCGGTTATGGGGTTCATTTTATACGGGAAACCCGGGCTTTACAGATATTTTTGGCAATATTTTACAATTATCTTAGCTTTGAATGGATTTTGAAAATTTGGAAAAACGCACCCCCCAATTTGAAAAAGAAAAAGGCAAAGTACTTCTTATGGGCAGGGATTTTAATGAACATTATTCCAGTCATTATGTATTTCTTTGCAAGTTTTTATGTTCCGCTGGGGGCTTTTCCATTCCTTGTTCATGCAATTGGTGTACTATTCGCTGTAATCGTAGTGAGAAGCGAGCCCAAGTTATTAAATATTCTTCCATTTAGAGCCCACCGTATATTAGTTATAAGTAGAAATTCAGGGCTTCTTTTATATCAACACGCTTGGACTAAGAAGAAGTTTGGCCATGAATTGCTTTCCTCTTTAATCCATGCAGTTTCACGAATGGGGGAAAATGTATTATTTTCGGGGGATTTAGATGAATTTCGATTACAAAAAGGGACAATCATATTTAGTCACACTGAAAATTACAGTATTGCTTTAATTGCAAATCAACCATCTAACCATTTAAAGGCCAGTTTGGACGGATTCGCAGAAGAATTTTTAGTGAGGTATAATCAGCTTGACTTGGATGAGGAAAATGGGATTGTATTGGATGATTTTGATTTTGTGGAGGATCTCTTGAAAAACCATTTCGAAAGTATTCCAAGTTGGATTGAACAATAGAAATATAATCTCTGATTTGAACTGGGTGTTCTTCTTATTGAAGTTCTTAGCATTGATTAATTGGTTAATGAGGCTTATTTTTACTATTCATTTTTAATTTTTAAGTTTTATACAAAGAAACACTATCAATATAATATCTGGATCATACACTTCTTTATGATATTTCCCCCACTTTTTTTATCAGATTTTCTTTGTTTTCTCCATTTCCGGTATCTTATTTTTGCCCTTTGGTGTATGGATCCGAGGGATCCTAAGGATCCAAAGGATCCTTATCATTCAATTAGTCTTATCAATTATTTAAAAGATTTAATGGATCTTGTATTACGTAAAACCTTTAAAGATCAAAAATATCTTTATAATAATGCTTAAAGTCCTCCTTTTGAATTGCATTTTTTTATTAAAAAAATAAAAAGAGTGAAGCTTTTGAAATGTTATGATCGGAATAATAGAAATCTATGCTATTATTCTTAGAAAGACAATTTGGTGAGCATTTAAGTGAACTCGGATCATAATAAAGAAATTAAGGGTACTGTTGCCTCTTTGAAACAAAATGAACAAGAAAAAGAAAAAATCGATATGAGCACCGTAGATAAAGACCAGCTATGGGATGAAATTGGGTTTCATAAAGCTCTGGCTGGTTTTTGGTACAAACTAATTTTTAGTCTATTTTCTATGATTTTTGGGATTGCAATTATAGGACTCTACTACAAATACCTCTATCCGTTCCCAGAATCTGCAGGTTATCGATCCGCAGCAACAGGTATATTTGGACTCTTTTTTACTGTGTTTGATCTGGGGACTTGGGCATGTATGGATCGCTTTATTGCTGAGGCGCAGATAAAAAACCCCAAAAGGATGGTTCATTATATCCAGTATTTTATTTGGTATCAAATGATCACCGGTCTTCTTCAAACCACAGCCGTTTCTGTTTATGCGCTGTTTATCGTACCTCGGCAAAATCTTGCATATGCCGTTTGGATAATGCTTATCCATTCTACGACACAATATCCGGGTTTTTTAGGCGTTTTTAGGGGCGTTCTCAGTTCGCTTCAAGAATTTAATAAATCCGAAGTCTTAGGATTTGTATCAGGTGAAGTTTTTCAAAAGATTACTGAAGTCGCTTTTGTACTGTGGGGGCGTCATTGGGGTATGAATAATCCAGAGATAGGAGAAATCATGGGAATCGCAATTGGGGCTACCATCGGCTTCTACGTAGATGATTTTATGGCCACGGCACTTTCCGCATGGTATTTCACAAAAGTAATGAAAGAAAGAGGTATTAAGGCTAAGGATTGCTTTTTAATCGGATTTGATTGGAAGCTTGTCAAAGAAGTTGCTGTATATGGTTTGAAATCGGGGATGCCTAATGTTTTCGGGGTTGCTGTTGGCCTTTATCAGCTATGGTTGTGGATCTCTTTCGTTCCCCAATATACGACTTTTATCACTCTTTCTGGGATGGCAAGCGGAATCGCCAATACGATCAATCAGGCTCAATCCATGCCTATAACGATGCTTATCTCTGAAGCCTATAACAATGGAAAAAAGAAATTAACTCAATATTATATCGCTCAAGCATGGCGATTCTACGCGACGGTTCAATTTTTCTTCATTGGTATCATTTTAATTGTATTCTCGGTTCTCCGACCCGCTTATCAAGTGTTGGGCTTAAGCGATAATTATATCCAGAGTATTCCCTTTATTATTCCTTGGCTGGTCCGTCACACCCAACAGCCCTATACAAGCTTGGGTGATAGTATATTGGCAGGCACCGATCATCCGACTCGGTTGATGTATTTAAGATTTTTCGAAGAGATTATGAAAGTTGTATTCATGACATTATGGATACACCCTGCATTTTTGGGATTACCTGATAAGTTAGGATTTTCGGCGATTGTATGGATAATTCCATGTGGGATATATCCTGCTATTATGTGGAAAACTATTTTAATGTACAAATACACTCACGAAAATATTGTGAAACTCAAGTTTGCTTGGTGGCAAACCTTTGGAGCTCCCACCATCGCGGGTTTAGGAACTTACTTCTTGGGTTATCTTGGAAAAATCACATTTTTTGATTATTTGCATGCAAGAGGTTTAACGATGGTCGGAATCATCATTATGTTTATCTATGCAATTTCTCTAATATTCATCTTTTTCTTCCCCGTAACCTCTCTTTTAGGTGGTTGGGACGATAATAACCTAAGAGATTTCAGAAAGGCCATGATTATGAGCGGTCCAAGCAAACCTTTGGTATGGATTATGTATAAAAGCGTTGAAATCCCCTCTCGGATTTCCAAATACCACGACCAGTTCGGAATTAGCGCTGATGAAGCGGAAGAGGAAGCGTGGGAACTACTTCAACTTAAAAAGGCGAATTCTCTTCAAAAATAAATTCTTCCCCTCGTTCAACAACTTATCAACAACCAAGCCATTTTTTTCATCTGTTTATTCTATTTTATCCCTTCCCCGATCATTTCCACTTTTCTACTCACCCCTATTTTGTATATCTTCTATACTTCTTCTAATATGAACAAAAGCCCCATAATTTAGAATAATGTCGGAGGGTCCCTTTTTCATTTTACTTTCGGGTTCCTCTCTCTCAAGCACCCAATTATAAGTTTAAATGTATTAAGTGTTCTGTTAAAATGACAAGAGCAATGGTGCTTAAATATGTGCGTTTCTTCTGTTGCTTTCTTTGGAAGAATTAAAAAAATTTGTCGAGGCTTATCTTTTATATGTTGGGACCTCCTTTGATTTGTAATGGGGAAGAATGATGTCGGCTACAAACTTGTATGAGAACCTAAAGAATGAATCTCCGTTGTCCAGCGGAAACGAATCAATTGATGATGTCTTAGGGGGCGGCTTTTTTCCCTTCCTCACACATTTTATCTGGTGCCCAAAGGCCGTTTATTCTAACCTATTGATGGATATTGCCATCCAATATCTTTTACCTGCCGTAGAGGGGGGAAAGGGAGGAAATCGCCGGAAAATACATTATTTTGATGTTGCAATGCCCTATCCAGGATTATCATCTCTGCATCGCTTCAATCCATTTTATTTGGCTAAACAGGCCTCGCATTTCGAGATGGGGCTTGGATATATCTTAGAAAGAATTATCATAAGCAGGATTTCCTCAAGGACTCATTATTATTTAGAATTAGAAAAAAGTATAAACAGATCGAACGAAATATCTGGAATCTTTCTTAACGGGGTTTCCCCCTATTTTCGAAAAGAAGACAAAGGACAGATAATACATTTACTTAACCAATTCGCTGGAAATAGGGAAGAAAAACAATATCTAATCGCCACTGCCGGAAATAGCCGTTGCAATTTAGAATATGATAGAATGAGGGGGAAGTGCATTTCGCGTTTTTTTGATGTATTCCTGCTCATAAAAAAATTCCCCCACTTTATTGAATTGTCTCTGAAAAAACATCCTCTCTTCCCAGAAACAAAGCAGAGGATTTGGAAGGATGTGAAAATGTTTGATACTTCTCACAAGGTCCCAAAGAAAAAAACAATCCAAAAAAAATTATCAGATATAACCTTCCACAAACAGAATATCTCAAAAAATTTAGGGGGGACAAAAAGAGGCAAAAGACACTAAAAAATGAGAAGAAGAGATTAAAAATGAGAAAAAAGGTGAAAAAAAAATATGGGAAGAACAATACCGCCATTTAGACCCGCGTTAGAAAACGAAATTGAAACATGGAAGCAGTATCGGAGAGGCTTAAGGCCAGAAGATCGCCCATGCTATGATAAAATAATGCAATTTGCCAGAAAACATGCAGATGCCGGATCACTTGCTGCTCGTCCTCTTATATCGGAGGTTGTATTTTTTTCAGCTTTGCTCGAACAACAGAAGAAAATTGAACTGCAATCCAAAAAAATTGAAAAACTCGAAAAAGCTGTGAAAAACCTACAAGAAAAAGAACAAGGGGCTAAAAATGAGTGATTTAAAACCAATGTCTTCCAGGAGAGAAATTAAACTGGATGCATGGATCTTGGACGTCCAAGTTCACCGGGATGGAATCATGGTGTGGTTTATTTCAAAAAAGGGAACGGGGTTTCGAGCTTTATATGATTACAATCCATCATTTTTTGCGGTTCTTTCAGATGATTCCTCCCCTCTCAAAAAAACCAAAAAGGAACTTTATCGTAATAGATTCCAACCACTTCGTGAGAGATATACTCTCATCAAAAAGTCTCTGGGTTCTCATGCCGGTATATCTTCCCTCGAAATTACAGAGAAAAGAGTCCATGCCGAGGATGTTCTTCATAGACCTGTTCTTAATGTGAGTGTCACCTCGCCCTTTTTATTCAAAAAGGTACTCAAAGACCTCAAAAATCTGGAGAAATTCACGTTCTACAACACCGATCTCCCCATTGCTCAGAAGTTTTTCTACGAAACGGGACTTTTTCCATTTGCCCTTTGTAGTGTAAAAATCGAAAAAAAAGCACCCCATCGGAGAAATCACATTCGTTCAATCTCTCTAAAAGATACAAACACCGCAATAGACTATCCGTTTCCGCCGTTGAAAATTGTGTGGCTCGATATTGAGGCGTGCCAAGAAGGGATGGGGAGGATGAAAACAGATCCACTTGAACGGTGCACTCTTACAATGGATCCCTTTAGTGAACCCCTTCAATTCGCCCAGTTATTTCATCCCTCCCTTATTCGTGAAGTGGATGGGAAAACCACCCAGCTTGTCCTTAATGAGGGAAGAGAGTTGGAAACCCTCCATATGCTTGAAAAATCCATAAAGCGAATAGATCCCGATATCATTTTTACTAAACACGGCGATGAAGATATTTTCCCCTATTTGCTGGCCCGCTTATCATACCACAACATGGCGCATAAATTTACCCTTTCACGGGATGGAACCCCTCTCCGTCATACCCAATTTAAGGTGGCCAACGATGGGGAAAATCACAATTCCTTCATGTCTTACGGGAGGATATACCATCGGGCCAGCTCTCAATTTTATCTCAACGGCCGCTTGCATATTGACTCTTCTATTTATGGGGGACTTCATTTTGAGGACGGGAATATTTACGGGATCGTGGAAGTGGCGAGGGTCTCTTATGTCCCCCTTCAACGTCTTACACGCATTACCATTGGGGGTGCTTTACAATCTCTTCAATTTTACCACGCATTCAAACAAGGTGTCTTAATTGCCGAGGAAAAAAGAAATTCGGAATTTTTTCGCAGCGGAAATGCCTTGCTCTATTCGGATCGCGGTGGGCATATTATCCAACCCAAGGTGGGGATGTTTAAGCGGGTGGCCGAGCTGGATTTCACCTCGATGTATCCCTCTTTAATGGTCCACTATAATGTATCCCCTGAAACGTTGAATTGTCCATGTTGTCAAAAGGAAGGAATAAGTGTTCCAGGTTTGGATTATCATATCTGCCAAAAAAGGAAAGGAATAGTTCCTATGTCGATTTCTCTTCCTCTACGCAAAAGAATCCAATATAAGAAGCGAGCGAAAGAACTAAAGCACAAAGATAAAGGGAGATCCCTCAGATATCAAAAAATGGAAGGTGCTCTGAAATGGATCTTGGTGGTATGTTTTGGATATTTGGGGTTTAGGAACGCCCGTTTTGGGAGGATTGAGGCCCATCAAACGGTGTGCGCCTATGCCCGCTCATTTCTTCTCTCTGCCATGCATACCATTGAATCATATGGTTTAAAGGCAATTCATGGCATTGTGGACTCTTTATATGTTCAAGCACCGCCAGAGATGAAAACCCGGACCTTCCATAACCTATGCAAGCAGGTGTCCAAAGAAATCTTTGATAATACTAACATCCCCATCTCATACTCGCCCAAAGAAGAGTATTTTGAGGTAATTTCCTTTCTCCCCACCAAAGCTAACCCGACTGTGGGGGCTTTAAATCGTTACTGGGGGATGAGGCCCTCGGGTACGATGAAGGTGAGGGGGGTTGAGATGAGAAGACATGATGCACCCCCTCTCATTAAAGAATTTCAGATGAAAGCCATTGAAAGGCTGGCCCAATTCATGAAAAGGGAATGCCCGACTTCTTTTGTCCAGGACAAAGAAGGAATTCGGGATCCAAGAGTGCAAAAAAGGCAAAATGTTAAAGAGATGCTTTTAATGGATGGGGAAGGGGGAATGGAAAGTGCCATCATTGCATTTATGATTCCTCTCTTGAAGAATTACTA
This sequence comes from uncultured archaeon, assembly GCA_964513765.1. Lineage (GTDB taxonomy): Archaea > Asgardarchaeota > Lokiarchaeia > Sigyniarchaeales > Promethearchaeaceae > CAZEPC01. Next base: position 383 of record CAZEPC010000156.1, on the reverse strand, counting down.
TTCCCTTTTGGAATCAAATAGGGTTAAGAAGAAAAAGCTTTTCATAACTATTAGGCTCACAAGAAAACCAGATCAGTATAAAGTGGATAATTATCAATCAATTGCAGCTTCTTGTCTGGAACGGGAGGGGATTGAAATCGGACCAGGAGAAAAAGTATCGTTCATTATTACCAATGATAATGCGAATCATCCCTTCAACAGGGTTGTACCTTTTGCATTGTATAATGAAAATAAACATAACTATGATGTATTTAAGTACAAGGAGCTACTTGTAAGGGCCCTTACCAATTTGTTTCCTTTTTATGTGTCTGATGAAGTTAAGATAACCCTTCAAAAGATTTCTGGGGGCGGTTCAAGCGGTAAAAATAATCAAAAAAGGCTGG
>CAZEPC010000155.1:3193-10044 GCA_964513765.1 uncultured archaeon | reverse complement strand
GGTGCATTCTTTATTGTTTAACCAGGGTGTGGTAAAAACTTGAATGGGATTTGTCCTATACGTATTTCCCGAAACCAAGATTCCGCTTACTCCGAAAAAGTCTCTAATCGAATAAAGACCTGCCCTCCCCTCCCATTTCCCCGTATCCACGGTACGGATCCAGAGGGGGTTTTGCTCTATCTTTTGGAGGAGTTTCTTGTTCACCTGAATGGTTTCAATCTGATATTGATTATTTTGATAATTATTTGAATCGATGACTTTAATAGTGTTTTTTCCGGGATTATCTTCTACTTCCTGGGCTTTGAGATAGTATTTTATCTTTAATGGGTGTTTTTGGGTATAATCTTCTACGAATTCCAAAAATTCACTCCCTGCTTTGTACTTATGTTGGGGGAGAAGGGTATATTGTTTTTCAATTATTTTATCATCTTGCTTTTTGAATTTAGTCCCCCAGAATGTGATGGGTTTATGCCCATCTTTTTCTTCCTTTTCATTCTTTCCATTCTCTGCATTTTGTCCTCCAAAATTCTTTTTGTGGGAGAAAAAAGTAATCATAACGTTTGTACCGGTGTTTTCAAATATTTTTTTCTCAAATATATAGGCCAAATCAATGTCATAGTGTTTTAAAAAATCTATTCTTATTTTATTTGACACAGATTTACCAAAAATAAAGTTTGAAGGGAGGATGTAGATCATATTTTGTACACTGTGTCTTAAATCGTTCATAAGTGCAATCTGATAGAGATCTTGGTATCCATCATTCTCCCCCTCGAAGAGCTTGAGATATTTTTTCGTTTCTTCATGTTTGGCTATATACCCCAAATACAGATATGGCGGATTGGTGATGTGGAATATCGGTTTATCTAAATTTGAAAGAATCGCGTCGGGATAATCATCTAGTGTATCCCGTTGAATGATATTTTTTTCTGCGATTTTTTTTGGGATCCCCAGATCCATCGCGTTTTTACGGGTATTTTGTACCCACTTTTTCTGGACATCAAAAAGATACAGATGTTTTTCAAAATAATTGATTTTTTTATCTTCAGGGATAAGGTCCAAGATTGGCAGTATTAAATTTCCAGAACCGGAGAAAAGATCCACAAAGATATAATCATCCAATTTTTCTTCCAGATGAGGCCGGATATAGACTTCAAAAATATCTTTAGAGGTAAAATGCTGGCCGAATTTCCTTCTTTTTTTATGTGCAGTGAGTATTTTCTGTTCTTTTTGGTTTATGTGTTTAACCATAATATTGGCTCCATCATGTTATTTCGTTGATTGAGAGTGTATAAATAAGGAAAAATTGGGTATCCTTTTTATTTTTGCATCATTAGGATATTTAACTTACTTATCCCAAATATCTAAAGCTATATTGGGCGAAATATAAAATGAGTGCTTGTTTTGTGTTAAAATCAATAATTAATTTCTTATGCTTCATGTTTTTGGTTTTTATGTCCGGGTGTAGATCATCGATAGCATCTAAGAACTCAATAAGAACTTTTTCTTCCTCTTCACTTTTAAATAAATCTCTTGCCGTAGCATTTTCTGGTGTAAAAATAAGCCTAACTCCTTGTTCTGGAAAGGGAAGATCGAAACTTGTTTTGCCCATCAAGAATTCTTTTTTATTTACACTTTTTTTCCCTTTCTTTAGATTTTCGGACATGTATTTCTTAAATTTCCTGATCTTTTCGGATGCTTGTTTAAAATGGGTTTTTGTTTTAAAAACTTGAACTACAGAATCTTCCAAAAATTCTAAAGCCATTTGCTCACTTCCTTGATTCATTTTTTTTAAGAATGCGGGTTCAATCGCAGAAAACTTTTTTAGAATTGATTTTGGTTCGATTTTGCATTTTATGATGAATCTTTGATCCTCTCTGTGATTCCCCTTCATATATTCTCTACTCATACTTAAGATGTGTCTTAGTTAATAATTAGATTTTAAAATTAAAAAGCCTATTGCACACAAAGGATTAAGATTTTAATTCAAAATGCATTATATTAGGTAATAATAAATCAAGAAGTGAATATCATGGGCGCACCAATACATAAAGGAAAAATGAAAGCAAAGCATATACTAATTGATAAATACACCAAAGCACAAGAGATATATGAAAAAGTCCTTAATGGGGCCAGTTTCGAGCAAATGGCACGGCAGCATTCCACATGTACAAGCCGAAATAAAGGCGGAAGTATCGGGCAATTTAGCCGAAACAAGGTTGTCAAGGAGTTCTGGAATGCATGCAAGAATCTCAATATAAACGAGATTTCGGAACCCGTGAAAAGCCAATTTGGATATCATATCATTAAGAGAACGGATTAATCTCCCTTTTAATATTTATTTGGTTCTTTTTATTTTTTTATTTTACATGCATTTTTAATCGATTAGAATATACAGGATTGTTTATGTATGGAGAAAGGGAAAGAAAAATATTCTGGAAAGAGCTCTGAACATTTAATAAGAATGCTCGAAGCATCCCTTTCGGGGCTTGATGAGGGCAAACCCATCTTGCGAAAAAAAGTATTAGATCTTGTAAATAATAATGAGGAAGGCAACTTCGATGATTTATCCAAAAAAGAGAAAACCATAATGTCGAAGCTTTCCGAGATGGGCCAATTTCTAGGGATTGAGTAATAAAATGGTAAAAAAAAGATCCCATAATATTTTCTCGGAAAAGAAGATAAATCGGATGATCCACTTCCTCCTCCTTAATGGATTTGTCCTCGATAAGTCACTTAGATTATCCCATCCTAAACGCGGGAAAGATTCTGATTTCGCTCAATCATTTCTTGAAATTCAAGAATCGTGGAGAAAAAATATGGAACACGCATTTTTTCCCAAGATTTTTGATCTGGGCAATTATATTGTGGATCACATTCTTGCTAAGGAAAATCGTAATGAATACTTTGAGACACTTGATGAAATCTCCGGTTGGTGGGTGCAATCCGAGGATTTTGTAAATGAAGATGTGTTGGGTCGTTTGTATCACCAATTTCTCCTTAAAACTAAGGGAAGTTTTTATGCTCCCTATTATTCTTCAATTCCCTCCTCCTTGATTCTTTCATCCGTAGCGTTCCTAAGTGAAAATCCCTATCATCCCGTCTTAGGGGAAGAATTTACAAAAAAACCCGGTTTAAAAGATGAAAAAAGGATATTAAATGATTTTCATATTTTAGATCCGGCCTGCGGTTCGGGCTATTTACTGAAATCATGTTTTGACATACTTCGTTCTTTATTGTGTGATTCTGATGACTTTTCTCAAAAATCTGTTAATTGTTCTCAGCTTTTGAATGTAATCTGGGGATTTGATGTAATGCCTTTCGCCATTCAACTCGCGAAATCCTCCCTTTTTCTGTCCACATTGAATTATAGTAATAAGAAATATACAAATTATACAGAGGATACTGGGAGAACAGAAAATGCTGAGAGAACAGAAAATAATAAGAATATTTTGTGTAGAGTCCCCCGAATCTCACCAGAAAATCTCTATCTCCTCCCTAATGGAATAAACTTGGAAAAAGAAATTCATTTAGGGGCCTTGGATTTTCTTAAAAAGAATAAAAAAGACACTGGATCGATTCGGTTTAACGATATCGACAATGTCATACATTCTCTGCCGGCGGATGGCTTTGATCTCATTATTATGAACCCTCCTTTTTCCCGGAGTGCCCATCCTAATTTAAAATTCGGATACGAAGAGAAAACCATTCAGCGAAAAATGTCCAAACATTTAAGATCTATTACAAGAAAATGCGGTTTGTCCGGTATCGGACAAGCGGGATTGGGTGCAAATTTTATCTATTTGGCCCACACTCTTCTGAAAAAGAATGGTAGGATGGCCTTTATAATACCTCGGGCCATTTTATCTGGGGTGTCGTGGCAAAAAATCAGGGAATTATTATTTTTAAATTACCATATTGAATACATTTTTTCTAATTTTGACATCGGGTCCTCATCTGGGGCTCTGGATGGTTGGAACTGGAGTGAAAACACAGATTTGGGCGAAGTCATGTTGGTGGTTAGGAAAAAAGATTCTATGGTCTTGGAAAAAAATAAAAAACCTCAAACAGAAAATAAAATAGATGAAGGAAAAAGGATTGAAAGCACAACCTTCCTTAATTTTATAAAGACACCCAAAAATAGGAAAGGTGCAATGGCACTCTGCGATGTCCTTATCCCCACTTTAAACAACCAAAAGGGAGAGGTAAAAAGTATAGGGGATGAAACGGGATTTAAATATTCTGAGGATGGTTTGCCCGATTCTAATTTTTCTATTCTACGAAATGTATCTCTAATATCATCCAATCACCCGGAAACGGCCGATGTTTCGATAAATGAGGCACAATCGTCTTCTAATTGTTTTATTCCTCCTTCAGTTTCTTCGGCACTTTTCTCTTATGAGGTTCCAAGACGATGTATGAGTTTTAATTTTCATTTTCCTTGCCTTTTTCTCCATCCTAAAATTAATGATGCCATTTTATCCCTATACTCAGCTCTTGATGGTAATTCTCTCAAGATAGAGGAAATGGTGCCGAAAATCGGTCGATATTTGTGCTGTGGACGGGACATAAAGCAAATCAAAACACATTTTCATTCTTCTCAAACAAATCGTACTAATTCTACTCAAAAAACGGGGGACTTCTTAATGGTGGAAGGTCATCAAACAGCTATGAATACACTTTGTCTTGATGATAAACACTTAAAGTCTGCCCATGCCAGAAATGGTGAAAAATCGGTTGCTCTATACGAAAAATCAAAGGCAGATCTTCTAGTGGCCACCCGTCCCCACCTTAACACGGAAAGATTATTGGCTTGTGAAACTTCAAGATTGTGTGTTGCTACCGCTTTTTGGGAGATTAAATTGGCTAAAAGATTTAGGAAATATCATGATTTCCTTCTTTTATGGTTTAATTCAACTTTTGGCTTTCTTTTGCTTTTAGGCTTAGCAGTAAATAGCAAAGCTCAAATTTTCAAGTTTAAGAAAACCTACCTCCAAGAATTTCCCGTACCAAAGTCTTTGTCCTCAGATACTCTTGAAGAAGCAAGAAAAATTGGGGAAATAATAAAGAATCGCCCCCTCCCCCGCTTTTTGGACCAGTTTAAGCGAGCAAGGGAAAAAAAAGGCCTCCGATATGAAATCGATCGGTTTATTCAAAAAATATTAAATGATACTGTCAGACTCAACATTACACTCGAAGAACTCTATCCTTTACTTACAAAGGAGCCGTCCCTAACTTTGAAAGGGTATGATTGTTGATAGATGACTCGGGGCCCTACTTTGACAATTTCCGGCCGATTTCCACAATTCTTTTACCCATACTCCTACACATTCTCAATTCCTTCTCCTTGGGGTCTGTCCCCCTTCCATTCCCAGCAATTGTCGAGGGCCCATACGGAGATCCTCCCATAGGCTCATCCAAAGTAAATAATTCTTTATTGCTATATGGGAGGCCAAGAATGATCATTCCGTGGTGAAGTAACGTGATCATGGTGGTAATTATCGTTGTTTCTTGTCCTCCATGTTGGGTGGCCGTGCTTGTAAACACAGAAGCTGGCTTTCCGATTAGCGCGCCTTCTTGCCATAAAGGTCCCGTTTGATCCCAAAATTGCCTCATTTGAGCGGTCATGTTCCCATATCTTGTGGGTGTCCCTATAATGAGCCCATCAATACCCTTTAGACCCTCCTGGGGGTCTGCAATCGGCACTTCCTTTATTTTCTCTTTGACTTTTTTCACTTCATTATTTATATATTTCTCAGGTAGTAATTCCTCAACTTGTTTTAATATTGCCTCTCCTCCGGCTTGTTCGATTCCTTTAACAACTTGCTTTGAGAGTTTAAAGATATGTCCGTACATAGAATAGATTAAGATTAAGATTTTTGGTTTTTCCGTCATTAATAAAAACACCTACTTTCTTCATCTATTTAATGCTTTATAAGCCGTGACTCCCAAATAATGAATATGGAAAAAGATAGTGTAATTGATGGAAAACCAATTTTAGATCGGTTTAAATTGGATAGAAAAACTGCGTTAGTGACTGGGGGCGGGCAAGGGATTGGTCGCGCCTTCGCTCACGCATTGGGAGAAGCTGGGGCTAAAATTGCGGTGGTGGATTTAATTGAGGAAAAGGCAGAGCGCGTTTGTGGGGAATTAAGAAAAAAAAATATCGATTGCCTCCCTGTTAAATGCGATTGCACGAAGAAAGAAGATATAAAGAATATGATCCATAAGATAAAGGGCTCATGGGGAAAACTAACGATTGCTGTGAATAATGCGGGTCTTTGTGTTTGGAATGACGCGGAAAAAATGTCAGAGGAAATTTGGGATAAACAAATTGATTTGAATCTCAAGGGAACTTTTATGTGCGCGCAAGAGGAGGCAAAGGTGATGTTAGAGGAGGGCTATGGAAAGATAATCAACACCGCTTCGATGTCCGGGCATATCGTTAATTATCCCCAGCATCAATCGGCCTACAATGCCTCGAAAGCGGGAGTCATTCACTTAACAAAAAGCTTGGCCGTAGAATGGGCAAAACAAGGGATAAGGGTGAATTCCATTAGTCCGACCTACACAAAGACAAAGTTAGTTGCTGATTTAATTGAGAAGCCCGAGGGCAAGGAGATGGTACCGACTTGGATGGAATTTACCCCTATGGGAAAGATGGCTAAAGTTACGGATCTCCAAGGGGCGGTCGTTTTCCTTGCTTCCGAAGCTTCCGATTTTATTACTGGCCATGATATAGTTATTGATGGGGGATATTGTTGTCTATAATTCAAGATGATGAAGAAGAAGGAAAAAGGGGAAGATAATAGGGGATAGAGGATAGTAAACAGGAAATCGTAAATAGGATATAA
>CAZEPC010000155.1:0-3093 GCA_964513765.1 uncultured archaeon | reverse complement strand
GGAATAAGGAATAAGGAATAAGGAATAAGGAATAAGGAATAAGGAATAAGGAATAAGGAATACGAAATACGAAATACGAAATAGGAAAAAAAGATGAAATTATGTGTTGTTAATTGCCTTTATTGAATGTCCTTGATACGCACCCAAAAAACTAGAGTTTTTCCGTAAAGCTCATGGGATGGATCGCTGGTGTAGCCTTCTTCAGGTGGGACGGTAAATTGTTTGGTTTCTCCTTCCTCTAATCCCAATACTCTTTCGTAGAACCCGGGTATCAATTTATTTGGACTGACTTCTGTGGTGAATGTACTGTCTTGATATGGATCTGCCTCTGTATCAACGTTTCCGCTACCATCTCCAACCCATAATTTATAATCCATTTCTACCGAATCTCCCGTTTGAATCCCTGTTTCGGGGGTGGTTGTGGGCCCAGTATAATCTGAATCTGCAACATTCTCCTCGTCGATTCGCGGGGCAAGGTATTCGTCCTCCTCTTGATTATCTCCTAAGGCAACGAATGCAGCGACTCCACCAATTACACATATTAATATGAAAATAGCATATCCTAAAGACGCCCCTTTTTTACCGGAGCTAGATTGAACTTGAACTTTTCTTCCTCCAGTTTTTGGCTTGTAGGTTTTCTTTGCCTTCTTTTCAACCTTTTTTCGGGCGATATCTCTATAATTCTTTTTTGCCATCTTTTCTCAAATCAATGTAAAAATTTGATGAAATATAATATTTTTGATCTTATTTTTTCTATTAACAAATCTCGTTTTCAAATGGTTTTATTGAGCTTTGCATTCTTTTGGTTGGTGATAGATGAATGACAAGATTTTTTTGGATTATTAATGTTAAATGCAATAAGAACAACGATGAATAATAATAATAATAATAACAAAAATTCAAGTGATTCAAACCCGGAAAGGAGCATAAAGGGTAGAAAGTCCATCTTTCAAAAATGGTGGGCAAAAATCTATAAGTTCTTTATGTATTTCTTCTTCTTTCTGTTTTCCGTCGGGATCGTAGGTCTCATTTTAGGCTACGCAATTTATGTGCTCTCAATTTACGGATATCCCGTGATATTTTCCCTCCAACAGTTTTTCTTCTTGGAAGATCCGATTGTCCCATGGATATTTCTAATTGGTACCGTGTTTGCGCTGTTTTTAGGTGCGTATGGCACGGTAATTTTGGTGAAAAAGTCTTATGCCTTTTTCAAAAAAAGGGAATATCAAATACCAAAAAAAGTAAAGCTCACCACGTTTGTTGTATTCTTCTGTGTGATTGCGGTGGCCTTCACATTGCCAAATATCTCAACGGATGTAGGAAGACCTAAGAAGATTACTCGGGATCAAGTCTCGGTCATTGCTTTAGGACATCCTAAAAGCGCTCTTGAGGCTTCGAAAGGATTTGAAGACAGATGGCCGGGAGAATCATATTATCTCCAGGCAATGGCCTATTCGAATTTAGATCAACCTGCTAAATCTCTAGAAATGGTTCAGAACGCAGTTAATTCTGGTTTGCCGGTAGAAAGATTCCTTGCGGGACCCAGGAACTTATTTTCGGGGTTATATGGATATGATGATTTCCAAACTTATCTCGCAGATTTCAATGTTAAATTGATTCACGGGCCTGTTATGGGAAATATTACCGATCAAAGCGCTTCAATTTGGCTACGTACCTATGAGGAGAGCCTCGTAAAGGTTGAATACTCTGAGAGTCAAGATTTAAGTTCAAGTATTATCTCAGGTCCAATTCAAAGCAATGATGAGGAAGATTATACCGCAATCGTGAACATTAATGGATTAGATCCTTTAACCACGTATTTTTACAAGATTTATGTGGATGATACTCCCATTAATACCAATCCGTTTAATTTCACAACATATCCTGCTGAAGACTCTTCATCTGAATTTAATGTGGCGTGGGGCGGCGGTGCAGGTTATACGCCAGAACATGAGTATATGTGGAATACTTTAGATAAACAAAACTTGACCGCCTTTTTGGGCTTGGGTGATAATGTGTATATTGATACCCCAGAAATTCCAGAAACCCAAAAATATTGCTATTATCGGAGGCAATCCCGTTCGGAATACAGGAACTTTACTTCCAACGTTCCTATGTATGCTATATGGGATGACCACGACTTTGGGGATAATGATTGCACCAGTTCGACTTCATTAGATGAGCCCGAATGGAAAATGGATGTGTTGGAAGTATTCAAGGAAAATTTCGTGAATCCCTCCTATGGAGTAAATGAAACAAACCCTGGTGTTTTCCATAAGTTTTCCATTGGAGATGTTGACTTTTTCATGTTAGATTGTCGGTTTTACCGGCAGAATCCCAAAAAGTTCGATTCTCCCACTATGTTAGGCTCAGGTCAGAAACATTGGCTAAAGGATGCCCTCAATCAATCGGACGCTACCTTTAAGATCGTTGCCAGCTCGGTTCCGTGGGCGGAAGGTACTAAACCCGGAAGTCTTGATACATGGGATGGATTTCCCGAGGAGAGAGAAGAAATCTTTTCCTTTATTGAAGATGAAAAAATTGAAGGAGTGCTATTGCTTTCGGCGGACAGGCACAGGTCAGATGCGTGGAAGATTGAAAGAGATGATGGATATACTCTGTATGACTTTATGAGTTCTAGATTGACCAATATTCATACCCATGGTTTGATTGATGATGAAGATATGCTTTTCGGGTACAACGAAAAATGTTCTTTCGGACTGCTCAGCTTCAACACCCAAATTTCGGATCCGACCATAAATTACCAAGTGGTAAATATCGACAATGTTCCGATTGAAGGGTGTAATAAGACGGTAAAACTTTCAGATCTAAGTTATCCTATATCCTAAATTCGATTCCAAAAAATTTACCAATTTTTTTTTCTTTTCCCTTCTTTTATTTCTTATGCACAAGCAAAACTCCGAAGAAAATTCCGAATTTTTTATGGGATTGGAATCCCATTACGGAGCGCATAATTATCATCCTATTCCCGTTGTTCTTTCTAAAGGTGAGGGGGTTTGGGTATGGGATGTGGAGGGAAAAAAATATCTCGATTGCTTATCGGCTTATTCTGCCGTTAATCAAGGCCATATG
>CAZEPC010000154.1:0-10112 GCA_964513765.1 uncultured archaeon | reverse complement strand
AAAAGAATCCTCGAATAGTTTTTCCAGGACCAAATAATCTTCTCCCATCTTTCGCAATTTTTCCGCCATCAAGGGGCTTTCCTCCGCCCCAAATGAGGAGCCCTGCGTTCGCCAAATATCCAGGCATAATAAATACAATCCAATAAGTAAGCACCGCTAACCAATCATCGATGGAATAAACTATAACAAAATAAATAAGCTGAATAAGAAACCCAGCGATCCCGAAACCAGCCACTGAAAACGCAATTTTCGCGTTCTTCTTTTCTTCGGGATTTAATTCTTTTCGCTTTCCCATGTTTTTTCAAGTATCAAAGGATGTAATGCTATTTAAAAAGAATTGTTGGGGATTGAAAAAGAGGATTGAATGGGAAAAATTCGTTAAATCTTGGATAAAAGAGACATCAACGCCCTAGGAATCTGTTCAAAATGACTCACAGGGTAAAAATGGCCTCCACCAGCATCCGCAATTGATTTACACACAGATTGCAATCTTTGGTATTTCTTTTGCTTGGCATCTTCGGGTGGCATATTGATCACATGAAGCTCGGGAAATCTGGTTGCTATTTTAGCCGGATTATCCCCCCTATTATAATCACCGTCCGTTATCAATATTCCCAATGATTTTGAGCAGCATTCCTTCCTTACATTGTTCAGCTGCTCCAATCCTTTCTTAAGAGCTTTAGAGATATTGGTAAATCCTACCGCCTCCGATTCCAAAATGTCTTCAATCAAGGGTTGAGTAAGCCTCTCATTATTGATATCTTTCAACACAAATGGTTCCCCCGCAAATATAATGACAGAGGTATTATCTTTTTCCATTGCATAGCTCAATACAGAGGCGGTTAAGGCTGCATTCAAAAGTAATTTCCCGAACATTGAACCCGATGTGTCCATAATGAGTACCACATTTCTTTTCTTTTGGCGGCGTTCGATCCCCACAATATCATCAATTCCTAAAACGTTGCCGCCTCTCTGAAGATAGTTAAAAAATGTTCTCTGAAGATCGAATTCGATTAAACCGGGACGATATGATACCCTATGGCGAGCCTTTCCGGTATCGCCTCTCCCAGATATATCCAAGGTCTTCCGGAAAATAATAGAATGAGTTAACTTCTCCAGCATAAGTTTAAGATGAACGGGTGCATGGGATTTCACCATGAAATATAACTGAGGGATGAAGTTATCTTTCTGTTCCTTGAATTTTTGGGAGAAAAATTGTGAATATTCTGGTTTTGATAATTCAGCAGTAGCTGCGTACACATTACTCTGGGCAATACCCATTAAAGCGGAGATATTATTCTCTCTTACTGCCACATTTGTCATTTCTTTAAGATCTCTAAATCCAAGATGATAGGAGAGTCTTTCGTACTTTTCACGAGAATTTTTCTTCCGAACAATCTCATGCTTCATTAGATCTTTATCGCTAACGTTCGAGAGTCGAATGCGCGAGGAAACTTTTGAGACTGTCGGGCCGGCATCATCGAACGTGGTCCCATTCTCCGCCGTTACTGAAAATGGTCCAACACTTCATCCACAAGATCTTTTATGATTTCAAAGGTATTTCTGTCAGATCCCTCCATGATCTCAATTTTGGTGTGAATTGCCATAATGGCCGCATCATACCAAAAATCCTTGGTGGGTTCTTCCCCAGATGAATATATGAGTTGTGCCAAGTCGATTGCAGCCCTCACAGAGGCACCCCTTCGCAGTTCAGGATGATCACGAGTGAGGCGCACAATATCCACCGCATTCTCGACAACATGCGGGATTTCATCTCCCTCTTTATCTAGATGGAGCTTCACAATATTTATTTCTTCGGATCTTGATTGATAATCTACCTCTATCCACACAAAACGGTCCTTAAGTGCCTCCCCCAATGCAGAAACACCCACATGGGCAACTGGATTCTGTGTAGCGATTAAGAAAAAGCCCTCGGAAGCACCAATTGTTTTCAACTTGGGAATTACTATTTGTTTTTCATCTAAGGCAGAAAGGAGTACATTTTGGGTCTGTTCGGGAACTCGATTCAGTTCATTCACAAATAAACAAGCACCTTGCCGCATGGCATTAGTAAGCGGACCATAAATAAATGCATCCTCTTTATACCCAACTTTCATAATTGCTGGAGGATCGAAATAACCAGTAAGGGTATGGGCAAATACATCTTCTGAACCATCGACCCGGATGAATTTAGAGTCAGTATATTCGGCAATAGCCCGGGCCAAGTAAGTTTTACCGGTCCCAACCATACCTTCCAGAATAATATGTTTTTTTGCTTTAATGGCAATCAAGAGCATTCTAATTTCCTTCTCTCTGCCAATAACATCAAAGTTTTCTTGTATGTGTGTGACTTGGTCATCTAATTTCGAGGTATTTTTTACCATCTTTCCACATAATAGAATGCATACTCGATTTTGAATTTGATCTCAATCAAAAGCAAAGAGGCAAAAAAGTAAAAATGGGTGACTTCCATATTGAAATTAACAATAATAAGGAAAAAATAGTTGATTTATATTATGCAAAGGAAAAAAACATTAAGTGCAGGAATTTTTCTAATTATGTTTCTTACGGGAGTTTTAGGGTTTTTCTACACACCTCAAGGCGCTCAAAAAGTATATAATCAAAAGACTAAAACAGCCGATGGACTTAGCATTAATTTTGATGTATATGAATCAAAACAAGTCATTGGGGGACCCAATACCAAAAAGGCCATCATTATTGGACATGGCTTTATGGTCAATAAGGGGGCGATGCGACTTATTTCTCTCGATTTGGCGGACCAAGGATTTTTAGTGGTCTCATTTGATTTTAGATCACATGGACGTTCTAGTGGAACTCTAGGATCTCAAAACGGGGAAGAATCTCAGATTACCAATAATGGCTTTCTAAAAAACGACATCTTGGCAATTAAAAGCTATTTAAAAAAGCGTGGGGATGTAGATATGAATAATCTTGGGTATGTGGGATATTCAATGGGGGGAGGGGCGGGATTTCTCACTCTTTTTGAAGATGATGATTTCAAAGCCATGGTCGGGGTTGCACCCTCGCCCAACGCCGATTTCACCAACATGACAAACCCCAAAAACCTCCTTATCGTGGTCGGAAAATACGACGAGGCATTTGAACTCAAATCCTATTACCCGGTAATGGAAAACAAGACCGGTATCCCCGCAGAAGAGATTGAAATCGGAAAAACGTACGGCTCATTTAACAACGGAACGGCCGCAAAATTATACGTGGATCCCGTAATGGATCACTTATTTGCTCCCTATAATAAGGAATTCATTGTGGAAACGCGGGGATGGTTTTTGAGAGCTTTAACAGCAGAGGAGAATCCCCCAACAGGAGCAAGCCTTTATAATTTACAGATCTTTTTCGTCCTCCTTGGGCTTTTAGGAGGAGTTGGAATCCTCTTAGTGACAATTAAATGGACAGCACCCTTTGTGTTTAAAGAAAAGACATTCACAAAAAGCGAGGAAATTAATAAAAATTCGAACGAGAAAAAAGACCTAAATAAAGACATCTACCAGTATACCTTTCAAATTTCAACCAACATAGGCGAAAAGGGATTTATTAAAAGATTGGCACTGTATGGATTTGGGCTAAGCCTTCCTTCTTATTTATTTGCAATGGTTCTCTTTTTAAGCCCAGTTCAGACTAGCGCCATTATGATCGGTATAATTTTAGGGCCAGGAATTGCGCTTCTTTTATTATTACGCTCCCTTTTCAAGAAACAAGGGATAAATCTGGGTCAGATTTTTAAGGAACAAATTAGCACACAAATAAATCCCTTGAAAATCTTTTACTGCCTTATATTAGGAGGGCTGCTTTATCTAATTCTAAACCTTACAGTAGGGAATATCTTTGATATAGTTCCTGGATCCTCTAAACTGATAATGCTGACCTTCCTTTGGCCCATAAGTGTCATAGCAATAACATTTCTTAGCCTCTTTGCATCAGTTTATATTGAAAATCATAGGAAAACAAATCCGAAAGATAAAAATAAGAATGGGACAAAAGACATGAAAGGACCCGAAAAAATAAAAGAAAAACAGGGAGATTCGCTATTTTCCCGCGATCAATTGAAGATATGGTTGAAGCTCTCCCTTATTTTCGTGGGAATTGTGGCATTTGATCTTTTAATTATATCTTTGGCCATGGGATCCTTTTTCATATTCATGGAACTGTACATTGCAGCCCCCTTGTTCTTCTTAATTGTATTTTTTATGGTTGTAATCTTCCCCACCAATAAGAATTCCGTGTTATGGGGGATATTATTCAGCGTACCCATATCGCTTATTGTTCTTGTAGTAAGCCCAATTATGTAAAAATATTTAATTGAGGGAATTAAACAAGGAGATACTGAGAATATGACGATATTTTTTATCTTTTTTCTTAATTCTTGATAAGGAAAGGGGAAAAACATTTGTATATATGATGATTTTAAAGACTATATGATCCTCACCAAAGCAAAACCATGGTCTGAAATTGAAGCCGCCTTGGATAGATGGAATTTACAAAGATTAGTAGTGATAGGCTGCGGGTTGTGTGCAGCACAAGCGGGAACAGGTGGGACTCTTGGTGTAGAGAAAATTCTAGAAAATCTTAAGGCCATTAACAAGGATGTTTTAGCTTCGATTGTGATTGAAGAGCCATGTGATAAACGAACAGTAAAAAAGGATCTTCGATATATAAAAGAAGAAGTAAAGGAAGCAGATGGAATCATTGTTGCCGCGTGCGGAACGGGCGTACAAACGGTACAGGAAATAACCGATAAAATAACTATTACCACCACCGATACCATTATGATTTCCCAGACCGAACGGATCGGAAAATACCAACAAAAATGCAAGGCATGCGGCGTTTGTCATCTTAATGAAACAGGTGGAATTTGTCCCATTACAGCGTGCGCGAAATCCCTTCTGAATGGACCATGCGGGGGTCAAATAGATGGAAAATGTGAGGTAGGGGAGTATGAATATGATTGCGGTTGGGTTCGTATTTACGAACGGTTAAAAAAACTAGGAAAGCTTGATTTGTTCTTTAAATACCGGGAACCAAGAGATTGGAGCCTGGAAACCGAGAAACGGGAAGTAGATCACCGAAAGGATCGCAGAACCTATTATTCTTGCGAAAAATAAGGAGGATTAAGACTAATGGCTTATTCAAAATTAATGGAAAAAATACAGGAAGAAGAATTTGTAATAACGGGAGAGCTTGAGCCCAAACGAACCGGGAACTTAGAGTCTCTATTTGAGGAAGCAAGGAAAATTGAGCAATATGTTGATGCGGCAAACATCACGGACAACCCAGGATCATTCATCCGAACCGATGGTTTGGCCACCTCGATACTTGTAAATGAGCGGACAAACATCGAACCCGTATTTCAGCTAACGTGCCGGGACAGAAACCGAATAGGGCTGGCATCGGCATTATTGGGCGCCTCTGCAGCTGGAATTAAAAATATTCTTGTCTTAACCGGTGATCACACGGTTTTAGGTGATGTTCCAGAGTCTAAACCCGTGTTTGATTTTGATTCTGCCCAGCTACTTAAGCTTGCACGGGAGATCGTGGATAAAAAGACGGTTTTTGGGCATAAGGTAAAGGGCAGAAAAAAGTATCCACCCCAATACCATATCGGCATCGGTGCTAATCCAAACTCAACTCATCCGGACATTGAATTGGCCAAGATCAAGAGGAAAGTAGAAATGGGTGCGGAATTTATCCAAACCCAAGTTATTTACGATCTTGAATCAACCGAATATTTTCTCAAAAAGTTGAGGGACTTTAATATTCCAGTACTTGTTGGGCTCTTTCCCATGAAAAATTATTCCACGGCCTATTGGTTCAATAAGCTTGTACCTGGAGTTGATGTCCCCAAGGACATTATTCAAGATTTTAAAAATGTAAAAGAAAACTCAACAAATAAGACCGAAAAGAAAAAAAGATACGATGAAATCAACATCAACCTCTTCGGCCCGATCATCGAAGAGCTTAAAAGAAGAAATTATGCAAACGGATTACATATGACAGCCGTTGGATATAGCCGAATATACCCGAAATTAATTCAATAACGGTTTTTCCCTATATTAACAGATACTAAAATAGCAATTAATTTATAACATGAAAAAGGAAATGAGATTATGAGTTCAGAAAATAAGGGAGTTCCTAAAGTTTCGGTTATCATACCCGGATGGAACGAACGGAAGAATATCGAAAAGTGCATTCAAAATTACCAATCGCAAACATATGATAATTTTAATTTAATACTTGTTTTGGGCGGCGAAGATCCCTATATTGAGAAAGCCAAACACCATAAATGGGAGAAATTGATTGTGTTGGATCAAATAGAGCCCAATAAGAGCAAAGCATTGAATATCGGAGTTAAACATCCTGAAGCCGGCGATTTACTTGTTTTCACCGATATGGATTGCCGTGTTCCGGATGATTATATCCAAAGATATATAGAGAAATTTGAGGACCCCCAGATAAATGTCATGGCAGGAAGATCCCAACCGTATCAAGAAGATAAAACCCTCTTAGCCGATTATATTTTGGGAAATGAGAGGAGAAGACTCAAAAACAAACCAGAAAAGGGATATTACATCACGGGCAGAAATTTTGCCTGCCGAAAACGATTCTTGGTAGAGAAACTAAGTGGTTTTGATGAAGACGTCAAGATCAGTATGGACTCCAGATTCACCCAGCAGTTAGGAGAAATAAAGGAACCGATCTTTTTGGATAAAGAGAACATTGTCTACTCCGATTTCAATACAGAAGATCTGAAAGCATTTGTGAAACAACAATCACGTTGGTTTCGCAATCTCATCATTTTCAGCAAGGATTTTCTCTCAAAAAGAACATTTTACACCAGTCTTTTCTATATCACTCTCGGCTTCTCTTTTTACTTGTTTCTTCCCCTTATTTTTGCTCTATCCCTTACAATCCATTGGGAAATTTTCTTCTGGGGTTGGATCCCCTATATAAGTATTATTGCATGGCTGACTATCATCCTTTTTATGACTTATCGGAAATATCTGGATATGAATAATCTGGAACGCCCGATGGGATATAAAATTAAGGGGAGTATACAAATGGCGTTAGTATTTTTGGGTGTATATGTAATCGCCACATTCAAGGCAATTTTTGCAGGCTCAGAATCTTGGCTCAAATAATCAGACTTAAATAAAAAATAAAATGTTATATATTTTTGTTCAAAGAATGGGCTCTATCGTTGAAATTGGATTAAACCTTTTTTTGCCAATTCTTGACAAGCCATTAAAATATTTTGTTTATTCATATTGAGATAAGAGGATAAATCTATGATATCTTTCTCCCCATTAATTACGAAGTAAATTACTTTCAAGGTTTCATTATCCAAAATTGATTCAAATTGACCTGGATCTACTGGAAGTCTTTTGGGAATGATATGAAACACATTATTTCGGTAATTGATGTTCGAAATATTTGAATTAGGGATGGATTTAAGGTTTCTACCAGTTGCCGAAATATTTGATTTTCCCTTTTCGCGTGAAATTCCCATCAATCGTTCTTTATTGAGGGCCATCATATTTTTTTTCTTTCTTTGTGTCCTCTTAAGAACTCTATTCATTTGATTGGCCAAAGGATTTTGGGCAGAGTCGGGATTCATATTTGGGTTTGCCTGAAATCCATGAGATTGATACACATTGGCAGAATTATGAATAAATTGGGTTTCTACCGCATTAAAAAATGCATCATTAATTTCATGGATATAGGAATGTTGGATAGGATTAGGCCGTCCAGTAAAGCGGGTTTGTTTAAGATTCTGCTCATAAAGTTCATCTAACTGATTATAATGTTGCTTAATCTTTTTGAGTAAGGCCCTTCTCTCGTATCGGGGAGATATATTTCGTCCCGAAATATCGTGATCCGATAAGGATTCATAATTACTTTGTTCCTGATGAATTTCTGGTTGGGAGGATTCATTTTTTTGAGCAAAGTAATTCTCAAAAGTTGCAGGAGATGAGACAAACTGGGTATTTCCATCATCGTCCCATTCCGATTCTTCAAAACCTTTATAAACATTTTTTTGGGAGGGAGAGGTATTCTCATTATTTTGATAATCGCAATCCCTGGCACCCCTATTTATCTTTTGCAAATAGTCCTTCAATTTTAAGCCATCACGGTTATTCGAATTTTCATCTTGATCTTCTTCCTCCATTTCATATTCAGATGCGGAAGGTAGTTGGGATGCAATCTGGGACGGGGCGGATTTGAATGCGAAATTGGTTTTTAAGGAATGAATATTTGAAGGAATGACCTCTTCAAACATCTCCCTCGATTGCATAATAAATTTAGTCTTTCCATTGATATCTTGGTCGGAGTATTTTTGTAATATCGGGATGAAAGTTTTGTTAAAATTTCGGTAAATATCGATATTTCCGCTCCAATTATCGTCAAGAGTTTGAGAATATTGGTCAATAAATGCCCCGGAAGCTTCGCTAATAATATTTCTTCTATAGAATCTGGGTGTTTCCTCATCGGTGATAAGGATGAATAAAAGAAAACCCCCCGTGATTTTTGTTTTCTTGAAGGCAAAATAGGTGTTAGAACTCATCTTAATTTCGGAAACCTCACCTAAATGCTCAACCGAATTCACAAAGGTATCTATTGCTGAAAAGAAACCAGAAATTAGGGTAAATTTTTGTTGATCATGTGACAATCCCTTTTTTGGGTCAAAATTCATGGTAAAAACGGGAAGTCCATCTCGTAAAATTACAAAGTCTAGGATCATTTTCTTTCAAGTACATTAATACCTCTAATTATTCTTGAAGGAATGGAATATCTCCCTTTTATCAACATAATATGCAGATAATACAGAATCCGGAAAAAACCAGCTCTATTAAAAAAAGAAACGCCCTCAATAAAAAGATTGAATTGCAAGAGTAAAGCTTTTTTTTTAAGTGGCCTTTTTCTATCCGTGAACCAAATGGCAGATCACGATTCAGAATCACAATATCGATGGGATCCTTTGCTCAAAGAATGGGTAATCTATGCACCCAAGAGAAATAAGCGACCTTTCCAAGGAAAGGAATTTGACGAGGAGAAAGAAGAAAAAGAAGAAAAAAAGCCGGAAAAGACGTGGACATGTCCCTTTTGCCCGGATGCACCTGAAGGTGCTGGAGAATGGATAGTAAAACTCCTTCCAAATAAATTTGCTGCATTATCGGAGGAGCAGTTCCCATTTG
This sequence comes from uncultured archaeon, assembly GCA_964513765.1. GTDB lineage: Archaea > Asgardarchaeota > Lokiarchaeia > Sigyniarchaeales > Promethearchaeaceae > CAZEPC01. Next base: position 882 of record CAZEPC010000154.1, on the reverse strand, counting down.
AACCCCAAACATCAGTTGCATATTCAAAGAAGGCCTCAAATGCGGGAAAATGCAATGTTGTTCTTTATTCACAAAATCATGAAGCATCATTCGGAACGTTAGATCATTCCAATATTGTAGCCCTTATTGATTTATGGGCGGATACCTACCAAAACATTCAGAAAAATGAAGGTATGAAATATATTTTCATGATGGAAAACCGGGGAGCAGAAATAGCTTGTTCTATGAGCCATCCCCATGGACAAATATATTCATTCCCCATAATACCCAAAAAGATTGAACGGAAATTTAAGGCCTTTAAGGAGGGAGGAGAAGGGGAATGCGTAATGTGCAATATTGTTAAAGAAGAACTGAAGGAAAAGGAAAGGATAATTGATGAGAATGGATCGTTCATCTCCGAAATCCCCTATTTCGCCCACTGGCCCTTTGAGGTACATATCATGCCCAAATCCCATGTATCCTCCATTGATGAACTTAATGAAAAGCAAAGGAATGACTTAGCCAAAATTATGAAATCTACGGTAAATATGTACGATAAGTTGTGGGAACAAGAGGAAGAAGGGGAATCCCCTTTTATGCCCTACGTGATGTCTATGTTTAACGGCCCCGTAAACACGAAAAATCGAGAAAAGTGGCATTTTCACATTGAATACTACACCCCATTTAGAGGTCCGGGAAAATGGAAATACCTTGCAGGGGTGGAGTTAGGAACACATACATTCCTTTCGGATAATCTACCCGGGGCAAATGCCCAATATATGCGAAGCTTGAAGGATTAAATGCCTTCATCTTCTTTAGAAGAGGAGATTAAACTTATCAATAACCATTTTTTTCTACATTTCTATAGAAGAGATGCTAAAAAGAGAATAAAACTGCAAAAAA
>CAZEPC010000153.1:0-10130 GCA_964513765.1 uncultured archaeon | reverse complement strand
TCTTCCTTGGTGAAGTCCCAGCGAAAGAACATTTTCCGTTCGTATCCGGCCTTCTTAAAGAGGTAACCGGCAAAGAGATAATCGGCAAATCCGCCGATCCATGTCCCTACATTGAGTCCGATGAGTGCGCCAAATATCTCCCCGAATCGCACATTATTTTCGAATAATTGACGGAAGAGCAATACACATGCATACTGAATTACGATCTTGAAAACAAAGGAGGAGAGAAGGCTCGCAATCTGTTCCAAATCGGTCCTCTGCAAGGCTCGAAGTACCAGGATATTTACCATTAAAAAACCGGGAAATTGGACCATGGAATGAATGATGAAATTGTAGGAAAGATGGGCAAATTGGGCATTGGTGGGGAAGTAATATAATCCTAAGATGGTGATAACACCGAATTGTAATATTCCCGTCGTGAGTTGCCAAAATATATAAATTTGAATGTAATGTACGGCCTTCTCGGGACGTTCCACCCGGTGCTTGCTGAAATAAGTGACCAATGCTTGCGAGGTTCCCACATCCAAAAATAGCCAAATGGCCGCAAATAAGTCGTTAATGATGGTGAAATTGCCTTGTGCCGAGGGAAACGGCATAATATATCTGGGATAAATCAACAATACCAAAACTATTTGGGGGCCAGCCGCAATAAGTGCCGTCACCAGTGATGAAAAGAATCCGGAAATCTGTTTGTGGAGGCCGATTTTATCCCACATTTTGGTTCTCTCGGCCGCGCTCATTTCTCCAGAGGGTTCTTCATCCTGATCCTCTTTTGATTTATTTTGCTTCATTTCTTCGGCTGGAGTGCCCTCCCCTTTTCGCTCATTATTTTCGGGTGTTTGTTGTTCTCCATCCTTTGATGGGATTTGTCCTTTCTTAGAAATTTCATCCTCCGATATTTCAAAGGTTTCCTTCAATATTTCTTCTTGTTCCAATTTTTCCTCCATATCACTTTTCTTTTCCTCTTCGGCGATACTTTCAAGTACATCCCGATTGATGTCCCTTTTGGAGTTTCGTTTAGCCCTAAGAATGATTGCCCCTCCGATTAAAACCGCAACTCCAATTAAAAGTAAGAACAATGTTTTTTCCGTGGTGTGGGGTACAATTGACTCATCCCATTCGTGAAATGCGGCTTTTTCGGTAGTTTCTCCGTTATTTGTCACCACCGTTGAATAAACTAAATAGTTGAAATAGGGGGCGCCCGCAAACGCGTAGGAATTTCTGTCTTCCAACCAGAAGGAAAATACAGATACACGTCCCGCTCCATGTTCATTATAAAAGATGAGCGAATCATTCACGGTTCTGGCCGAATCTGCCCGTGATATCTTGGAAATAAGGGTATGTTCGGTGATGTTTTGGGTTTTGGGAAAAATTGTGTAATTTGAACAATCCGGGAATGTCTTCCACTGGATTCCTGAAGAAATTCCGTTGTTCTCAACCCTTTCTTCATTTGAGGATTCGATGCCCGGGACTGCATTTGTATATCCGGCCATAATTTCCTGCTTTTGGGTAGAATTGACTATGCCGAACTCCTGGAATACTTCGGGTGAGGATGCCGTTCGTTCTCCACAAAAGATCGAAACCGAATTACCTTGCCGAACCCAGTTTGAGAGAGTGTCTATTTGAGTAAAGGTGAGGTTTTGGTCTTGAATTACCACGAAATCAATTCCTTCCAAGCTTTCCTGGGTGAATTCCGTTCCCTTTAGTTGGTGAGTCTGAAAACTTTTTTCTAATCTAAGTGCCGCTAATACCGGTGCGTCATGCCAATCCGAAGGATCCTCTCCCAAGTATAGAATTTCATGGGGACTTTCGCCGGATCCTTGGGGCTGTTCGGCTTGTGCCGATCGTATAAAGCCTGATGTAAGTATGAGAAATAAAAATGCGAGTGTGAGTTTTTGTGGGGATAAACTCGTAAGTATAAATTTTTTAGAAATGTTGAAGCCTTTTCCCATTAATAAGTAAGGATTTGGTTCTTTTAAAACTAAATGTTCTTTGACCCTCTAAAAAAATGGCTCAAAGGAGAATGTTGAGAGGTTAATGCGATGGATCGGTGCCGTTCTCCCTATCCCTATCATTCGTGACCGAGCTCACGGAGAGATGATGTTTGATAAACTCTTTAAAGTCTCTCACGGCCTCATTATCTAAATCCTCAATTTTTTTTCGAAGAAATTTCAAAGTGGGCCCCAATTTATGGCAATTCTTTTCGAAATGGCTGAGTGTTTGGTTATTTTGGAGTTTGTTTAGTATCTCTCCAAGATCTTTTTTGTGAACTGAGGCCCTATTCTCGTAATTCTCTCCAAATCCTCGGTTTTAAGCGAGGTTAATTTCTCATAGCTGTCGTATCTTTTTTTTAAAGAGATTGGCAGTGGCCTTTCCTACGCCCTCAATAGATTTCAAATCCATCCATTAGGTTTTTAAGGTTTTTCTGGCTTTTTAAGTATGTTATGGAAAAACCATTTGTGCTATTTAATTTGGGCAGAGGGGTCAATCATATTCGTTATCATTACTTTTATGGGAAATTGTATCCCATCTATGCAAACATGCAAAAAATATCGTTGATCACCTTGGTTTTTATGCTTATTGATTGGGGTCCCGATCATATCCTTGGAATCTCCCTCCCGATTTATTTAATCATCATGTTCTCTATGGGCTTTGTATTTTCATTTGGAATGTTGAGCTTGTTTTATACTACGGATCTCAAGGATAATATCATTTCATCAGGGATAGTAGGAGGGTATAATTTTATTCTGGCCACAGGTATATTCTATTTACTGCATTCATATCAACACGGCACAACCGAACAAGGCCTTCTCATTAATACCACAAATCTCATTCTCGGGATTATTTTTATACTGCTTGCCACGGGGATTTACATCTATCTCTATTTTAACACGGGGAGGATCACTATTTATCCCAACCGAATTGAATGCGATGGGAATATTTTCATGCTCGATCGGGTGAAGAAGGTAATGTACAATACGGGTGAACTAGAGACACACACACCACAGGAATTTCAAGGAAAGGATCTTCGGATTCTCACCCCCTTGCATTTTATTGATGAATATGAGGACTGCGATATTTTACACCATTATGTATTCTTGGAATACGATGATACGAACGTGTATGTAATGCAACCTCTTACCTACCGAAATCATTTTGCAGGGAATGCACGGAATGCTTGGCTGGAAGATTGGCGGTGGGACGGAAAGAGAAAAACACCGCCCGAAGGCTGGGAGAAAGGAGATCACTTAAATTGAATGTGTTTTACAAAATAGGAATTGCAGCGGTTTTAGACCTAATTTTCATCATTGTAGGAATTGTTATGAATTCGCTATGGATGATTCTGCTCGGGGTTTGGATCATTATACTCGGTACTTTGATCGGGTTTGCCGTGGCTAAGTACCAAAAAAAACATTTGCGTATTATCAAACCTCTCCCCAATTTCCTTAAGAAGGAGGACGGAACTATGATTCAGAGTCTTTCCGAATGGGAGAACCAACGGATTAAGATTAAGGAAATGATCCAGAAGCTAGAATACGGACATGTTCCTCCCCATCCCGAAAAAATCGTCGCAAACCTCCTTTATAAACAAAAAAGGGATGATGGCTCGAATCTTAATGTTGTGGTTCTATCCCTCTTTCCGGAAGTTGAGGGAGAATCTTTTGCCGATCATTCTCCTTTCATAAACTTTACCGTGTGGTATTATGAACCTGCCGGCGAAGGTCCCTTTCCCGCCGTGATAAAAGTCTCTCCAGAGGGAACGGGAACTCAAAAACCGGTTGCCGATCTCATGATGGAACGCGGATATGCTTATGCATGTTTCAATCATGTTGAATTAGATTACGATACCTACGGCTTAAATCCCGATGGTCCCTGCCAATTGGCTTACCCAGACTACGACTGGGGAACTCTGGGGGTGTGGGCATGGGGTGCAATGCGGGTTGCCGATTTTCTGGTAAAAGAACCTTGGATGGAATACAAAACCAAAGAACCGCTTGTTGATTCTTCCCAATTAATAGTGACCGGCCATTCCCGTCGCGGAAAAACCGCCTTATTGGCAGGTGCATTGGATGAGCGGTTCACTCTTACGGTCCCGAACGGGAGTGGATGTGGGGGTGCTGGAAGTTTTCTGATTCTTGGACCTCGGTCTCAAGGCATTGCCTCGATCGCCTCATCCAAGCGCCATGAATCTTGGTTCCAAAAGGATTTTAAGCAATTTAGCAACAACGAGAAGGCACTTCCCTTTGATCAACATTTTATGAGGGCATTGATCGCACCCCGAATGATCTTGTCCACCGATGCATTGGGCGATCTATGGGCAAATCCTATGGGGACGCAAGCTATGTATGAGGCCGCCAAACCAATTTTCAATATGTACAATGTTCCCGAACATAATGCCATTCATTTTCGAAATGGGGGTCATGCCTTTAAGAAGGAGGATTTTCACGCATTACTCGATTTTGCGGATGTCTTTCTGAGGGAGATCGATGCCGGAGAAGAGGGAGGTAAAAAAATCGATAAAAGGCAGTTTTACATGGCACCCTTTGATCTTGAGTTTGAAAATGAATGAGAAACTTTTGATTCTTTTTTTTTTTGAATTATCTCTCTTTTTACCCTCTTTCTCTTTGTTTTTTCTTTTAGTTTTTCTCCTTGGCGAAAATTATCTTCCTTGAGAGCACCCAAAAGCTCCTTCTTATAAAAGCTTATCCGAATATTCCGTAAAATTATGAAGAATGCTTCATTGTTTCACCTAAGAGATGAAAAAAGTCTATTTGGTGGATTATGATCTTTGTTCTCATAACACTTGCGGACGTCCTTGTATTACCAAGTGCCCTATTCATATACAGAATGAGAACCGAAAGCCCCACGAACCAAAACAAGAGGTTCCCATTCGTCTTAAGAAATCCACCAATAAAATAATTATCCTTTCGGAATACTGTCTGAAGTGCGGTATATGCATTAACATGTGCCCCGTGAACGCAATATACTCGAAATTTTTACTGGATGAGCCCGAAGAATCGGAAAGGGTCCATCAATATCCTCTTATGGGGGAGGGTCGGGGCAAGAAACAAGAGTTGGTGGAAGGAACGGAAAAAGCCGTAAAGGGGCAAAGGGATACTCATAAAAGATACAAAAAAGGCTCTTCTCGTAAAAGAAGCAGAGGGAAAGGCAGAAAAAATCAAAAAAATCGCTCAGATGAAAAAGACAAGGATCAAAAAAGAAGCGAGGGATTTCGCCTCTATAATCTCCCCCATTTCATTCCAGGACAAGTAACCGGGCTGTGCGGTCCGAACGGGATCGGAAAATCCACTGTCCTCAATATCCTCTCCGGAGATCTTAAACCAAATTTCGGGGAGATTGGGGCAGATTTTAAGTGGAAAGAGCTCAAAAACCACGTCAGAAAAAAGGAAATGCGGGCCCACTTCAAGAAAATGTACAATGGTAACCGTACCATCGCCTATAAACAGCAAGTCTTGCGAATTCTGTTTCAAAAGTATAAAGACCAAAAGGTTTTCCATATCTTGGAGAATGCTTGTAGCATCGAGGAAAGTTTCTTCCGTCGGATCCTCGAGTACTTAGATCTCAACCCCATCCTCAATCGTACCTTGGATCAATGTTCGGGGGGCGAGTTGCAAAGGTTCGCAATTGCCATGGTACTGGTGCAAGATGCAGACTGTTATCTCATTGACGAACCCTGCACTTTCCTCGATGTGAAAAAGCGGATCCAACTAGCCAGATTACTTCAAAAAAGGGCCAAGGGATTCGGGCAGGAAAATGAATACCCGATTTTGGTGGTCGAGCACGATTTGGCCATTTTAGATTATCTCTCTGACATTATTCATTTATTTTACGGTCGTCCCCATAAATTCGGTGTGATTGCAAATGTGCAAACCACGAAGGCGGGAATTAATTCTTATCTTAAAGGGTATTTGAACACCGAGAATGTTCAATTTAGAAAAACCGAAATCTCGTTTAAACGAAGTGTGACCTCCAGAAGCTGGGAACATGCAAGGACATTCTTGGAATATGGCCAGATCTCCAAAACATTTGAAGCATTTCGGTTGGATGTGGAACCCGGCACAATTTACGAAGGTGAGATTCTCTGTATTGTGGGGGAAAATGGAACCGGAAAATCCACCTTTGCAAAAATCTTGGCGGGAAAACTGAAAGCAGATAAAGACTCGGAGTACGAGGATATCCATAAGTATATTTCGTATAAACCCCAGTATATTACCAGGGATCATAAGGGTACCGTTCGCCAGTTTATTCAGCGCTATTCCCAAAATTACGATTTTTCCGAACACATGATTAAGATACTTTATCGCCCCTTGGGTGTCCATAAACTGTTTGATACCCCCGTGAAGGAATTATCAGGGGGGCAACTGCAGAGGACATTTATATGTGCTTGCTTGGCAAAAAAGGCCAATCTTTACATTCTTGATGAACCATCGGCCTATTTGGATGTGGAGGAACGCCTCAAGATCAGTTCACTTATTCGTTCTATGACTAAGAGTCAGCACGCCACCACTATTTGCATTGAACATGATATTTCCATCGTCGATGCCTTGGCCGATAGACTCTTTCTATTCACTGGCGAACCCGGAGTACACGGGAAAACCATTGGCCCGCTCACGAAAAGGGAAGGGATGAATAAGTTTTTGGAACTTCTCGATGTGACCTTCCGCCGTGATGAAAGCACGGGAAGGGCCCGTCTGAATAAAAAGGGCTCCAGCCTGGATGAGCGACAGCGAAGGGCCGGCGAATACTTTTATGCGCCGAAATAACTGAAAAAATAATTAAGTATCCCCATATCCAGTATCCCCTGTCCAGTATTGTTTCTTTTCTTCTTCACGAAAATCATCCTCGGTTTTTTCGATCCATTCGTCCAGATATTTTTCGTGGCGCGCGATAATTTCTTCCATGTCTGGCTCGTTGATTAAATTCTTGGTCTCTTCGGGATCCTCCTTCATATCGAACAGTTGTTTTCTATTTTCCCCTTCTGAGTAAACACAGTACTTATATCTAGCTGACCTGACCATTCGACCGCTTGGATTAATATGCGTACCCGCCTCATCTTGGAAGGCGGTTAATTCCGATTCGGAAATCACATATTCTCTGGTATTAATGGAGGCTTGATCAATATCTCCTTCAAATCCATTTGGATTGATTGCAGGCCTCACACTAACGCCCATATTATCCTTTGGAGGGCTTATATCTGCATAATCGCATATGGTGGCCATGATATCTATTCCAGTACTCACGAGGTGAGAATCATCTACCATTCCGCCTCTTTTCCATCCCTTTTTTCCAATCATAAAGGGAATCCGGGTTACCGTGTCGAGTAATGCTTGTTTCTGGTTCCAATGGTGTCTGGCCATTCCCTCCCCGTGATCACTTACGAACATGATAATTGTATTGTCCCATTCTCCGGTTTCTTCTAAGATATCCAAAACCTTTCCGATTCTTTTATCGACCACCTCAATAAGCCGATAGTTAGCCCAAAGATATTGTCGCCATTTCTTCTCGTCCCAATCGAGTGTTGGGTGATGGCTGGGAAATCTTTTCCTTGTTTCAATGAGAACCTCTGCTTCATCTTCCGGGATTTCAAATCCTTTCGGAAGTGGGGGGAGTTCACTTTCATCCTCTGGAGGGCGCCCTATTTCTCCGTTGTAGAGATTATCTCCTCTTGCCCACCCACAAATGTCGTGAGGATCTATATACGATGCCACCAAGAAAAATGGGTTCTCTCTTTCTTGTTTTAAGAAATCTTCAGACACGTCCTTGACTAAAAAGTCGGTATACATCTTTCCCAGAGGTACAAAATCAAAGCCGTGGATTTCTTTGGTCGATTCGGGGTCTAAGATGAGGTGCCACTTTCCAGCTAAGCCGGTATCGTATCCGTGTTCCTTGAGCAATTTCGCCAACCATGTCCAGCTCTTGATCTCCGGGGCTCTCTTGCTGATGTTATTGTAGACCCCCCCTTCGTGAGGATATCTCCCCGTGAACATAGATACCCGGGAGGCCACGCAAACGGGGTCCGTACAATATGATTGTTTGAAAACTATCCCCTGCTCGGCAATCCTGTCTATATTTGGTGTGGAAACATAGGGATTATCGAGACAACTATAAGTGTCTGCTGATTGTTGATCTGTGATAAAAAGTAATATATTCGGTTTTTTTGTCATTTCTCTTCCCTTATTTAGAATTATATTTTTTAAAATGTTGTTTTTGAATGGATGATTTCATTCACTTTTTTAATTATTATTGCTTACTATTTTGCTCTCTTTTCTTTAATTTCTTTCGTTTTATCCTTCAATGAGACACATTTTGAGGGGCTTTTTATATGATATAATCATCAGATTTTTAAATCTACTCGAATATTCAATAAATAATAGTAATATCAAAAAAGGTTGAAAAAAATGACCAGAGAGATTAATGCTGATGAACTGGAAAAACTAATTGAAGAGACAAAAATTCTAATCGTTGATTTTAGCGCCGTATGGTGCGGACCTTGCAAATCATTAGGCAAAACTCTTGAGAAGAAGGTAGAACCTAAGCTCGAAGAAATGGACGATGTAGATATCGTGAAAATTGATATTGATAAAAACCGAGAGCTCGCACAGAGCCTCAATATAAAAGGTGTCCCGACCATGATGTTCTTTGTGGAGGGCAAAAAGGTAGTATTTGATACAGATCGGGGACAAGAGGACCGTATTGTAGGGGCTCTTCCTAACATCGATGAGGTAATTTTCAAATTCATCGAAGAGACAAAGAAAAACCTGTAGTAATAATGTGATCTTGAACCAAATTTTTTCTCAAAACCAAAAAGTCGTTTGGGAGTTCTACTTTTTTCTTTCCGCAAGTTTAATAAGAATAGGATTGGATTTTTACCCATTTTCATCTCCCCATTATTTTGGTTTTCACCTAATTCTTTTGAATCATTAGCATAATTTTAAAAGTTCTTATATTGATACTTATTTATGGCTTATGAATGGGTTGTGGGACTTTTACTCTTCGCTTTTGCAGCCGCTTTTTTCATATTTGCTTTACATAAATTCAAACAAAAGCAACAGACGGAAGGCTGGAGGGCTCATCAAGGAAGAATAATTGAACTTTTAGATATAAAAAAGAACAGCGATGAATCCGGGAAATGGTATAATGTATCCTTTCGTTATGAATATGTGGTAGATGGAGAGGTCTTTATTGGGATGGGCACACAATCAGATCACACGGAACGAAGAAAAAGACGCGTGAAAGAGAAATATAAACCGGGGGAACCGGTCAAGATTTATTACAACCCCAAGAATCCGAGGCAGTCAAGCTTTTCAAGTGGGACAAATCTAAACGATTACATCTTGTTTATCTTTCCGATAATTTTCTTCTTCATCGGACTCTCGTTCTTTTAAAATTCTTTCCAAATGACTCGCCCTTTTTTTATTTTCCTTCTTTCATATCTAAAATAATCTCTTTTTTCAAATAAAAAGGCACCAAAAATCAAAAAATAAGAATATGCGATAAAGATGGGATAGTGGATTGATAAAGAGAGAGTAAAACGGACACATAAGAAAATCTATTTAATAAAGTATTTATGCAAATAACCTTCCTAATACGGGAAAGCTCCTGGTATTCCAAACGGCCATCCAGTATATTAATCGGCTGAGTAAAATAAGAAAAGCTGTGGTATGAGCACCTATAAGTAAATTCACCCTTACTTCTTGCTTAGGGAAAATCTCTAACCTGCGAAGTCCATCAATTAAAAGCATCCCGAATATGAAAAAGAATACCCAATTTACGATTAAATCTATCCATTTTTGGCCATCCATGATATAGAATATCGGTATGAAAGCCGGTAAGAAAATAGATATGAGAAATACTGCTTTCTGCGAAAAAGATTTGGGTTTGAGGTGCAGCAATTGTGGATCTACCCGCGCGGGATGGAGTTCTTCGTACCGTAAGTCAGTGCTTTCTTTATCCATTATAATAAACCCTAATTCTATGTTAGGATTTGATCTATTTATTTATATTGATCAATCCATTTTGTTATTTATCAATCCGTACCAGCAAAAATAATTGTGAACATAATATAGGGATAAAAATAGGGATAAAAATAGGGATAAAAATGCAAAAAT
>CAZEPC010000152.1:0-10135 GCA_964513765.1 uncultured archaeon | reverse complement strand
ACAACCCCAATCCCGATTGGTCTAATCTTTCTTTGACCTCTTCCCAAATTGCGGCTTTCTTCAAAGAATCCTCCACAATTTGATCTAATTCCTCATCATCGTTAATGCCATGAATTCTTGGTCCATAAGAGATGTTTTCATACACAGTCATGGGAAAGGGATTTGGTTTTTGAAATACCATCCCGATCCGTTTCCGGATAGAGGTGATCTCAATCCCCTTTTCATACATATTGTGCCCATGAAATAGAACATCGCCTTTTATTTCTACACTGTCAATTACATCATTCATTCGATTAAAACATCGAAGTCAGGTCGTTTTTCCGCAACCCGAAGGTCCGATGAGTGCCGTGATCTTTTCTTTCGGCACGTTGATGTTTATATCGTATAATGCTTGCTTATCCCCGTACCATAAGTTCAGATATTTGGTTTGAATAGAATATTCCTTACTTGATTTCTCTTTTTTTTCTAATTGTGCCTCTTGTTTCGTAGTTAAGCCCTCATCTTGAATTTTTTTTTTCGTTTCTACCTCTACAATTCCCATATTTTTCACCATTTTTGTTTTGATTTTTGCTTTTTAAATTCTTGTTGTTTTAATTGTGTGGTGTTTTCATTGATTTATGTGGTGCTTTCATTGATTTGTGTTGTACTTTTTTTGAATTTTGTAGTACTTCTATTCGTTTTGCGTGCTATTGCTAAAAAAATGAAAGATATTTTTGAATTTAATAGTTTAATTTAGTTAATATGTAAAGCTCTTAAGCAGCTTTTTGTTTATTTTCTTTCTCAAACACATTGCTGTACCGTAGAAGAACATCACAATCACAATCAGGATAAAAGCTGCTCCGTAGGCAACATCCAATGCCGCTTGATTCATTCCTACACTTGCCATAATATAGATAAAATAGGGCAAGGCCATTACTGGTTTCATTGGATCCATTGTGGCAGATTTCCTGGATGTTGTGGCTGCGGTGAACATTATTGGTGCAGTTTCCCCAATTGCACGTCCCATGGCGAGAATCACCCCCGTAATTATACCTGCTCCCGATGCAGGGATCACCACTTTTTTAATAGTTTCCCATTTGGTGGCACCCAATCCGAGGCTCCCTTCCCTCAATGAATCGCTTACTTGTTTGATGGATTGTTCGGTGGTTCTGATGATGGTAGGCAATACCATTAATGCCACGGTAAATTGTCCTGCCAGCAATGAAAATCCCCAGTTAAAGAAGTTGGAAAAGACTACATACCCAAAGACCCCAAATACAATTGAGGGAGTTCCGTTCAAATTATCGATCCCCATTCGGATTATTTTGATGGCTTTTGTTTCCTTGGCATATTCTGCTAAATAAATTCCGGCACCCACGCCTAATGGGATTGCTATTCCAATTGCACCCCCCATAATTTGTAGGCTTCCTATAATTGCCGGGCTGATTCCACCCTCTTCCCAATCTCCAAAAAGTTCAATTGGTCTTCCAGTAATAAATTCCCAATCCACCACCATTGCACCTCTCACAAATACAAATCCGAGAATGATGCCTAATGAGATGATGACAAATCCAAGGGATGCATAGATCATATAAAAGCCGATTTTTTGTTTCTTCTTGGTATCTCCTTTTTGATATATCAGATCCACTCCCATAATTATGAGGGGGATGATAATCACGGTAAGGAACGATATTGCTTGTTCATATATTAACCAAGAGAAGAGAACCCATACGATAAAGGGATAAAATATCAACCTGTTTAAAAGTCCGCTGTGATTCTTGTACCACCCCTTAAACTCATTCAGTTTATCTTGAACTGCTTTTATGATCCATTTAAACCTGGTTTCTTTGGTTTTCGATTTAGATCCATTTTGGGGTTTGGGGTTAAACTTCCTTTGCATCTTTCCCAGGATTGTCTGGGCAACACTATTTAATATGATTATGATCATAAACAAGAGAATTATAAGACCGAAAAGCATGGTGTAATGAGGACCCCCTATATCACTTTCTTTCAATTCAAATGCGACCGATGCGGTTAGTGTACGGATGGGGACAAACATATTAGTGATCGGTTCGGGTATTAAAGCGGTATTTCCTGCTGCGAGTACAACTGCCATGGTTTCTCCGATTGCCCGTCCCATACCCAATATGATAGATGTGGTTATTCCGGAGGAGGCGGAAGGCAAAACCACCCTTGTAATTGTTTGCCATTTATTTGCCCCCATACCCAAGGATGCTTCCCTAAACTCATTAGGAACCGACCGTAATGCGTCTTCTGATACGGATATGATGGTTGGTAAAATCATAACTCCTAAAATAAGGGACGCGCCAAACCAAGATGCCCCTACCGGTTGATTAAACCCATCTTTAATCCATCCATTGAGAACCGTGAGTCCAAAAAATCCAAAAATTACGGAAGGAATTCCTGCTAAAATCTCGATTATTGATTTAGCAATATTTTTCAACTTGCTGGGAGCCATCTCTGAGATATATACCGCCACCCCGATTCCAATCGGAACCGCAATGATTAAAGCTCCAATTGTGGCGGCCAGAGATCCAACAATAAGAGGTGCCGCCCCAAATACTGCTCTGTCTACATCATCGCTGGGTCGCCAATGTTTCCCGAATAAAAACTCTTTAAAACTGGCATATTCCAAAAGATCGCTGGCTTCGTTGAATAAGAAAATGATCTGAAGAAAAACGATAAAAACGGAAATGCTGGCACATACAAAGAGTATGCGTTTCATCAATAATCCTACGGATTGTTTCTTGGATCTCTTAAATAAGTACTTTCCAAGCTCATCGTTTTTCTTATTATGAAATTTTACTTTTGTACTTGCCATATTTACTTACACATAATCCTTCTTTGTGTTTTTAAGAGAACCCTATGGAAACAACTGGTAACATATGGGTGGCATATTTCTCCTATTAAATCGGTATAATTAACTGATTAATAATATTGGTGTGATTGTCTAATTTTATTGGTAGAATTAATTATTATGGATTTCCATTTAAGCAACAGATGTTATCAATCGAATAGAATTAATAATAGGTAATAAAAAGAATAAAGGAAAATGTAAGAAAAAAAACAATAATAAATACCGTAATGGTATTTTAGTCAAAATATGAAAGATTAGACCCGCTTCTTTCGATAGATCATAATCGCGGCAACAATGCCGAAAGCAGTAATCACAGGTAGTAAATTAAAACCATCAATTCCTGCAGATCCTTCATATTGTTCATAATGAGGAGTTAAATCACTCACTGCAACATTCACAACTTTTAATCCTTCAACATAACCCAATCCAACATAGCCAATAGCATCAGCATTTCCGCTGATTGCGGTCTTGACTGCACCATTCGATGCGTATGCGGTTATTGCATCATCATTTCTGAATGGGGCATCTTCATTGACTACCGCTTCATGGAAATAGTCTCGGGTCCCTGAACCTTCTTCACGGTTGCATACCGCAATTTCGGCATCTTTACCTCCAAGTTGTGCCCAATTGGTGATAATACCCCGGTAAATTAACATCACTTCGGTGGTTGTAAGATTAATGATATCTTCATTCGCTTCATTTACCACAATCGCAATTCCATCCTTAGCGATTACCCATTCCATAGGATCATTTACATCTTCCGCTTCACTATCTTTCATTTTCCGGGAAGCCATTGCAATATCAACGTTTCCTTTTTGCAATTCTTCAATTCCGTTTCCGGATCCGGTACCTTGCACGTTAATGGTAACATCACTATGTTGTGTAGTGTAATTTTCTTTAGCGGTTTGGATGATTGGTAATACTGTGGTACTTCCTTCAATAGTAATTTCCCCTGTTGCTCCATTATAGGAATATGTATCATTCCATTCTGATTCTGCTAATGGTACATAATCTTCGCCTGCTACGATGTTTTGGCCCGTTTCAGAATACACAAATTGAATAAAATCATAGGCTAATGAATTAGGTGCAGGAGTTCCATCCGTATAGAGGTTAAGATCTCTTGCAACACCGTAGCTACCGTCAGCTACATTGGCTACTGATGCTTCCGTATATGTAATCGCACCACTTACGTTGGTAATGCCTGCAAAAAGGCCAACGATCATGATGGCTACGAACGAAAACATAACACCAAATTTCTTGTTTATCGACTTCATAATGAGTCTAATTAGAAGTTAGTGAGGCTTCCTCATTAAAAAACTCAATAAGATACATTGGGTTCCATTAGAAAAAATCAAAACGCATGATACCCGCTAGGGAGGATATGAACCATATGGCCACCTATGTTCACGGGTTAATAATATTTGAATGGGGAAGATTATTTGGTTTTGACACCGGGAAATCCAGTTTCTTTGAGAGCTTTCGCATAGATCTTCCATGGTGGCGAGGAACTTTTATCCAATGAGAGAATGTAGCGGATCAAAGGAATTCTTTTTCCCAAGACTTCATAAAGGCAGAGGGTTAGCGCTAAGGAAGTGGGAATAAGTGTGATAAGTTTTAACCCCACCCTCCAATTCAATTTAACAATCCAGTATGCCATTCCAACCACGGCAGGTTGATGGAACACGTAAAAGGGAAAAACCGCGGTATTAGAGTAATATAATGCATTGTTTTTAAAATTAAGAAATTTCGCTCCCATTCCCAACACAACTAAAGAGAAGTTCCAAGCCACCACGGCACTTAAACCATGGAACAAGCAAACATATACACCCAAACGCGCTTCTGTGAACATGGAAACCAAATCAAAATGTGCATACATAACAAAAATTCCCACAAATGCGCCCCCAGTTAACACCAAAGAGATTGGGATATTCGCAATAAGCCGCTTTCGAATCATACTTTTTTTTTGAAACATCATGTAGCCGAAAACCAAGAATAAAAACCACATGAGAAAGTTCCCTAAACTCCCATGTCCCGGATAAAGCGCTTGGACGAAGGCTCTGACTAAAATAATGGGAACTGAAAGCAAGATAAAGCCGTATTTCTTTTGCAATAACCGGGAGATCTGATCATTTATATTTTGTCCTTTTGGGGATTTCAAGAATTTGAAGAGAGGAAAGGACATAAAGGTGAAGATGAGAAGGACTACTAAAAACCACAAGTGGGAGACCAGATCTGCGATTTGGTTTAATTGCGTGGGAAATTGAAGATTTTTAAAATATTGAGGATAATAGGCCCAAAAACTTCCGTTAAACATATCATGATTAAGGGAAGAGTAATACGATTGGACAGGGTTTAAAATCCCCAGTCCTAGTATCAGAGGGAGGAGAAGACGCTTTATGCGCTTGCCCAGAAAATCTTTTTTGGAGGGCGATGTTTCGATTGAGAAATTGGAAACGGCCCCAGAAATCAGAAATAGAAGAGGCATTAGCCAAAAATAGAGAAATCCCATAAACTTCGTGAGCGGGAGGCTGTTCACATCGTTTTATATTTTCCAATCCAACACCGCACTAAAAAATTGGGAGGCATGCATTACAAACACTAGAAAAACAGCTCCAATGCGCAACCAATCGAGATAATAGATTCGTGATTGCTGTTCCGGAGGTTTTGCCCCCTTTGTATCTTTTTGCTTTGGTTTTCGTAGATTAAAGTCCATTATTTTGATTAAATCATCTACTCCCTAAATAATATACTTTAATCACGAAATTGTTTGAAATATCCATTTTCTAAGAATCTTGGCTCTAAGCTAGATCGAAAATCCTCTCCCCAACACATCAAGCCAATATATAAAAAATATTTACTTTTACACACGGATTGGTTGTTTTTAGGTTGTTAATCTATTACCTATCAACATGTTTTTATGGGTTTTCGTTTAAATATCTAATATGGATGCCCAAACCAGAGTTTTGCGGACTTTATCCCATCAAGAACCGGACAAAGTACCGATGTTTGAAAGTACCTTCACAAACGACACCATCATGAAAGATTATGGGGTGAAACCCGGTCATTTGGGACCCCTCTATCGTGTCCTAACCTATCTCCCATTTCGGCATAAAATCCTTAATTTCACCCTCTCCAAGAAGGGCTTGGTGCAAAAAGGCTTGGAATCGATGGCTGAATTGTACCGGAAGGCGGGTATTGATATTTTTCCCACCGTCACTTCTCTTTTTCCACGTAAGATTCTGAAGGATGGTTTCATCGATGAATTTGGCAGACATATGCACTTTGAATATTATAAAGATGGGACCGAGATAATCGGCTACGTGGATGGATATTTTGATTCCTTCGAGGTGTATGAAAGCTGGGAACTGCCCGATCCCTCGGCAGAGATGCGAATGGCGGGATATTTGGCAGGAAAAGAACTCCAAGACAAACACCCTGACGATTTATTTTGCTTGCCGGCCACCAGCGGATTGATGGAATGCACGTGGGAAGGGTTTGGTCTGAAAACATTCTCCAGACTTCTTCAAAAGCGTTCCCAAGCCAAAAAAGTATTCGATGATCGGGGTAAATTCACCTTGGAAGTGATCAAGCGGCTCTCGGAAAAGGGCGCGAAGGCCATCTTAATTTTCGATGATTACGGATTTAAAAACGGGCTCTTCATGCGACCCGCGTACTATGAAGACTATATATTTCCGTGGCTTTCCCGTATATGCTCGGCGGCACATAAAAATGGTTGCAAGATCCTTTTACACTCCGACGGCGACCTCACTGAAATTTTAGATGGATTGATCAATACTTGCCACATTGACGGATTAAATCCCATCGAGCCCACTACCGCCAATCCAAATTACGATATATTCAAAATCCACGAAAAATACGGGGATAAAATCACACTCATCGGAAATGTTCCCCCAAACATGCTGTCCACGGGCGAGCTTTCGGAAATAGAAAGCTACTCCAAAAAATTGCTACAGACAATCGGACCAGGAGGGGGGTATATTTTGGCAAGCGGCCACTCGATTAATCCGGCAGTCACACCTGACAGATGGAAAAAGATGGTGGAGGCCCGGGATACCTACGGGACATACCCAATTCAAGGTTCCTCGTAGGGAATGGGGAATGTCTCATTAAAAGGAGTCATATAAAAATCATCATGGATGCTTTCATCTCCGAGTAAATGCCTCCCTGCAAAATTAAGCAGAACCGAGAAATCTTCTTCTTTAAACCCGTGCCCACCGCTTCTGAAGTGAATCCCGTTTTTCTTGGGGACATTTAAAAAATCGAAAACCGGCTGGGCGGCTTCATACACTGCTTGTACTCCCAAGGGGTTAGCCCATAAATCATCTATTCCATCCGTGGTAAGCATCACCCTGGGGGCCACTAAAGCCCGCATAAAGTGCTGATCAAAGGGTAATTCCTTCTCCTTATTAGCATACTCACCGAAATCCTCTTGGAACCAGTAATGGTAACGATCCTTAGCGGTGATGGCCTCCAGAGTTTCAGCACCGGGGCCCAAAACCAAATAGGATGCGGCACCTCCCGCACACCCGCCATTGCAACAGACCATGTCAAATCGTTCATCAAATGCGCCCGCCACTAACGCGGTTTTTCCCCTCCGTGAATGCCCAGTCACGATTAAGGCCTCCTCCTTTACTTCCGGGAGGCTGAAAGATTCCCCCCCTTCATCAAGGGATACCCAGCTTTCATTGAGCAATACATCCGCCACCCGCATGGCGCCCCACGCCCATACTCCCAAGCTTCCCCAATCATATGTCGGGTAGGCCGATTGAGCCTCGCCTTTGATATCCGTTTGATTCCCATAGGTAGCATCGGGATCCAAATCCTTGTGGTGGAAACATGCATACATGTAGCCCTTTGAGGTGATAGTTTGATTATTTTTAACTTGGCTCCCTTCACCGTCAGGGGAAACTTTTACGATGGTAGGAAAGGGCCCTTGACCGCCAGGATAATATAAGTCCAAAGAAAAACTGAAATTCTTTGTGGTTTGTTCGATTTCGGGGGTAAGAATGATGGTGATATTGCTGTAAACACTGCCATCTCCGCGGGTATGACTACTTTCCCGAATTATGTGAATTTGATCGGGATGATCGGGGATATACCCGTACTGGAACTCCATCATCATTTCCTTGATCTCCTGCCTGCGGACTTGCCAATCCTCCATTGTTTCTACTCTTGTTCCATTATTGAATTCGAAAGGATCGGGAAAATCTCCCTTAATCACTTTTCTATTATTTTGAATATAGGAATATATTCCAAATGTACCACCGATGATGATTATCGCCGAAAAGGCCGCCAGTATCCTTTTTTTACGGGTATTCATTTTTTTGCTCTCCAATCTGATTTATACGTATACATTTCCGATATCCCAAAAAAGCATAAGGGACAGAAAAACTTTTCATTCATTTTAATTAAACTAATATGTATATATGGAAAAAAAACAAAAAATTTTTATCTATGGGCTGGATTATGCGGGAAAAACATCTGTAGTGGAAACCATGAAACAAGAGGAAACCATGTCCGATGCTAATCCCACACTTTCGTTCAATATATCCAATTATATCACGGAAAACGCCACTTTACAAATCTGGGACGCTCCCGGACAGAAAAGTTTGAGGGATTCATGGGAAAAAGGGTATAATCGGGCCGATATCTTGGTATTCGTGCTGGATACCGCGGATATGGAACGCTATGATGAGGCTTATGCAGAATTTAAAAAAGTCCTGGATCATCAACTCGCACGCGGTCTGCCGCTTATTTTCCTTTTTCATAAGATGGATTTGGAAAAGGCACGGGCTAATCTCAAGGCCGCCAAGGATAGATTTGATTTAAGTGCCATTAAAAACCGAAGGGTAGTATCATATTACACTTCCATCTATGACCTGAATTCAATAAAAAAGTTCAGAAGCAATTTGCTAGATATAGTTATGGGCACTATGTGGTAATCGAGAATGAGGAGATTTGGTCAATGTGCCCCATAAAAAGATAAAGTCTTTATTACAAGGTTTAAAAGAACATCCAAGGATTGAATTAATCCCCGCACTACTAAATCTTCCGTTTTTGTTGGGATTGTTGGTTTTAGTCTCCTTAGATCCGGAATATCGGTCCGAGATTAATTTTGAGGGCTCGATAATATTTGGGCGCCGGCTTGACTATGTGGCCATCCTTCGAATTTTTAGCATTTGTGTCCTTGCATTTATCGGACTTTTAATCCTCCTTAATGTGCTGAAGAGAGAGCGGATTCCGGTTGGGATGTTTGTTATTCCGATATTTTCACTCATACTTTTCAACGTGGGCTTCATCTTCATTTTAAGAAACAACACTTCTTTCACCATCCATTTTCTGCACCAAAGTTTGGGACATCACATCTCTGTGATTTTATTCCTTGCAATTTCCTGTGTAATCTTGGGTGGATTTCTCTCAATGTGCTTGGTCCTCCCGAAATTATGGAACGCCCAGCCAAAATTAAAGGGGAAATCTAGGTTTTATCCTAAAACGCTTTCGGTCCTGACTTTAATTGGGTTTTTAACTGCTATTGTTTCCCCGCTTTTGCTTTTAATTGGTCACCCTTCTATGACCTTCTGGTGGATTATTACCTTCAAGTTCAAAACGGTGAGATCTCTGGTTATTTTTCATGCAATTTTCATTCTCATTTTTGCCCTAAGCGCATTGACTTCAAAATATCCGGGGCCTTTAGCATCCAAGCTCAATCAAGAAGCGGAGAAGATTAGAAAATGTTGTATGATTGGAATGCCTTTGGTCTTGGCTATACAGCTGCTCCTAATGGTTGGTATAGGGATTATCCAAGGCTTTTCCAGAATGCTTTTGTATCCTTTCTCTCTTGTGAGCTATACGGAGGTCCTCTATTATCTTACCGATAATCATTTTCAACCCAAATTCCGTACTATTCTAACCAAAATCTCGAGTAATCAAAATGTGAGACGAGCCTTGAAGACTTCCGTCCTTCTCTTCCCGATGATGTGGATATTGCTTTTTCAGCCCTTGGTATCTTTACCTCCCCTACCCAAGAATCGTGTTGGCATAGACGTGGAAGAATTGAACATTGTACATAACTCATATAGTTCATTAACGGCAACCCAAAAAACATTATTCGATGATTTCCTTGATCATGAATTGCCTGCAGGTTCCGATGCAGAGGTGGTGTATTCGTCAAACAAGGGCACCCGCACATCAATCAGAGTTGCAAGTGCATTGCTCTTCCGTAATCACGCGGGTGATGTTGAAAATGCCTCCTTTATT
>CAZEPC010000151.1:0-10154 GCA_964513765.1 uncultured archaeon | reverse complement strand
ACTGTCGGTTACAATATTGATAGATTAAAGAGGTTTGCTCCAAGAGGAGAGTCTTACGACTATCACGGGGGTTACAAATTTTCATTTCCTGCGGCTGCTCATTATGCATATATTGAAAAAAGGTGGCCAAAAAGCTTCGAAAAGATTAAAGAATTGGTGAAAGAAGGCAGATGGGAACTTTTGGGGGGTATGTGGGTTGAATCTGATGGAAATGTGCCTTGCGGGGAGTCTTTGGTTCGACAGAGATTATACGGCCAAAGATATTTCATGAAAAAATTCGGTAAAAAAGCCATTATCAGCTGGCTCCCCGATACTTTTGGGTTTGCATGGACTCTGCCGCAGATTTTGAAAAAATCCGGTGCTATTGGATTTCACACCACCAAGATAACTTGGAACGAGGAAAGTATTCCTGGCACCGGCCATAAATTTCCTTTTGGATGGTTTAATTGGCAAAGTCCGGACGGGAGCACACTTCTTTCCTCAAATCTTGTAAATAAATGGCGGGGCTTAGAGGCTGTGGGGGAATATAGAACCCATTCCCGCTTACTTCAAAACTCGGTTTTACCGAATTCACCATTGTTTAATTATCAAACCGATGTGGATGGTCCTGAATTTCATCAAAACTTTGCGAATGATTTCGTTCGCCATGTGATGTGGGAATATGGAGAGGGTGATGGGGGACACGGTCCGATGGATGTTGAAGTAGTGATCGCAGATGCGGCCGAACAAATTGGTCTGATGCAGCTCACAAAAGCCGGTGGTGTTTATGAATTGATCCTGAAAGATTATGGGGAAAGACTCCCGATCTGGTCCGATGAATTATATCTCGAACGCCATAGGGGCGTTCAGACCACGCTCCATCGACTCAAACAACAAAATAGAATTGCCGAGACCCGCTTGCTCTCATTAGAAAAATTAATATCTCTCATTAAGCACCGCCTTTATCGCCACGGGCTTTCCTATCCCCGTGAGGTTTTTGATAAAATATGGAAAAAAGTCCTCTTCAACCAATTTCACGATATTTTACCGGGAACATCAATCCAGGAAGTGTATGAGGATTCCGATAGGGACTTTAATGAATATATTATGCCTTCACTCCACTCTATCGAGTATTTTATCACAAGATTTTTGGGGAAATGCTTGGATCCACCACTCGACCAGGAGGATGTCCTACTTTTTTATCCTCATCAATACGATCTTCCGTGTAAAATTTGTTTAGATGAATCACTGGATCAAAATGAACTAATTGAGACAAAAGGCTGTCTTCCTAATATATATTACCGCCAAGGTTCGGGTAAAATTGGCTTGGAGGTTTTAAAGGCCGATACTATTGCACAAGATAATATGGAAGGGAACATGAAGATAAATTCATCCAGTTCGAGGGAACTTGAAGTTTTGACCGATGATTTTATCCTTACTCTGGATTTGAAAAAGGGGACTGTAACGGACCTGAAGATAAAAAAGGAGATTCAATTATGCCAAGGTGCTTTAAATCGGTTGAGCTTGTATGACGAGGATCCAAATACCAGCGATGCTTGGGATATTGATCCGTTTTACTCCGATAAATATGAAGGTTCGGCCCAGGTATTGGACCATAAGATTATTGAAAAGGATCAATATCTGAAGGTTATTTTTAAACTTAGCATTGGAGAACGATCCAAGGGCTCACTCACTTATCTTATAACTCCTCATTTGCCATACATTGAATGTGGTTTGGATATTGATTGGCAAGAGCATCATAAGTTTTTGCGATTGGAACACGATACGAACATTCTCGCCGATGAATATATCACAGGAATTCCTTACGGAATAATCAAACGGCCTACCCGCCCTCAACTGCCCCTTCAAAAGGGGAGATGGGAGGTTCCGGGGATGAAATTCATTGATGTTTCTGGTGCTTCTGGTGGTTCAGGTGATTCAGGTGATTCAGGTGATTCAGGTGATTCAGGTGATTCAAGTGATTCAAGTGATTCAGGTGGTCCCGGTGAAATTGATGATAATTTTGTGTCTAAAAAAGACCAAAAGACTCCAAGACAAAAAGTGGGCTTATCTATATTGGTATTCGATAAATACGGATTTAGCTGTGATGGATCCAAATTGTGTGTCTCCCTCCTACGGTCCCCGAAATATGGTCCTCCCAGCAAAAGAGATGCCCATTGGTATGATGTATCTTCACAAAGGGAGAGAAAATCCATAAAAGACTTGGGGATGCATACCTTAAAATGGGCACTTTATCCTCATACTGGCGGAGCTCGGGAGGCAGAAGTTTATAGAGTTGCCTTACATTTCAATTTTCCCCCCTTAGTCCTTAAAAACTCGGAACAATCCATAAAAGACATCGGAGAGCCAATGAATGAAAAAGAAATTTCTGAACATATTGGGCATAATAATTTGAATCAATTAGATATTTCTTTAGAGCCGAAAAATATCCATATTTCTACGATAAAAGCACTTTATGGTGAGGAAAAAGCCAAAAAACAGGGCTACATTCTACGGTTGTGTGAAATGTGGGGTAAAAAAACTAAATGCCGCTTGCACTGGGAAAGATTACGGAATACAAGGATATTTGAAATAGATCTCTTGGAAGAACCAATCTGTCAAGAAAAAGAGGATATTATTGATCATAATGAGGATTTTCTCGAATTTATCATCAACCCCCATGAAATAAAGTCATTTAAAATTGTGAGGAAAAAATCATAATTAAGTACTACTCTATAATTGGATAAATTCCTTAATTGACAGTTTCTTTAGTTCCCTGGTCGTAATCTCAATATATTATGCCTCTATCGGCTTAGATGCCTTTTTTTCGCCATTTTCTTTCTTTTGTATCTTTTTTTCCAAGACCTTCTTTTCGTAAATGGCCATTCCTACTGTGAGGATGATTGAAATAATAAACAATGAAATTGCGATATAAGCACCGGGAGTATTAATTGTCTGATTATCTAGCGAGAGGATGGGAATTGTGAAAAGGCACACAAATAATATGAATATCCCAATCCGATACTCAAATTTATAGGAGAAAAACTTTTTTTTAATTTCTTGGAAACTTGCCATTATGACACAAAAACGCACATAAAACATAAATCTTAGTCTCGTTTTTTTGAGATCAAGATTTGAAATGTCCCAAAAATCAAAAATTCTGGTAGCATTGGATGAAAAACCAAATAAAGCCCAAAAGATCCTCCATAGGGATTTGTGGCAATATAAAATTGTTGTTCTCCTCTTGAGTTTTACAATTATCTTTCTTCTTCACGGTATAGGGCTGCTTGTGGTTATGGGTTTCTCCGTTAATATTTCGATTGGGAGATATTGGTATGTTGATATTATTCTCTCAATTCTGCTATTTGTGATAATATGGAAAGTATTGGATTACCGATTTTTCAATGTGGTCCCTAGTGCCTCTTATGCCTATGATTATGATGATGGTCCGTGGCTTCACTGGCGCGGTAATCCAAAAACCTCGATCACAATTAATTGGTACACGAAAGAGAAAAAAGAAACCAAAATTGAAATGGGCGATCAAAATAGCGAAAGTTCTTTCAAGACTTATGTAAAGAAAAACAGTAAAGGCGACGTTGAGAGAGTCCACATGCACCATATCACCCTTCAAAATTTAGAGCCCGATAACACATACTATTATCGTGTTGTTGATTTTGGACATGATGCGGAAATCCATTCGTTTACCACCGCCCCCGAAGAGCATAAACCGTTTAATTTTGTCGTATTGGGAGATACACAAAATGGTGGGGGTTTAGGGCAGCCAAACTGGGCATATCCCATTCTAATTAAACAAATTATGAAACATAAAAACAATATTGATCTTTATATGCATGTAGGTGATTTTACCGATCAAGGGAACGATTTACGGTCTTGGCATGCGATGTGGGACTTTTCCAAGCACTTCTTACCCGAGATACCCCTTCATATTGCTGTAGGAAACCATGATGGGGGCACCCATTACTTAAAAGACCCCGATATGAAGAAATATCCCGATGAAGGGGCGAATTTCGATTATTTTTTGGATTATAAATACGGTCATCCCTCGAATTCGGAGGAGATAACCCCATTTAGAGGCAGGTATTTTTCATTTAGGTACAGTAATTGCCATTTTTTATTTTTGGATACCAAGGAGCGGAAAAAATCAGAACCGAAAAGCGGGCAATGGGAATTTATTAGAAGAGAATTGGAAAAAGTTCCCGATGACATATGGAAAATTGTCTTCATCCACAGACCCCAAGCCTATATAAAAGATGAGGGGAAAGACGGGTATGGATATGTGCATAATTATTACGCAGAGTATATAGTGCCTCTATTGGATAAGTACGGGGTAGATATAGTTTTTCAAGGTCACTCTCATTATTACCTCAATTTGGACTGGAAATTCAGCAAGAGTTCAAAGCTATGGAATCGCGATTTGTCTGAGCCACCGAGAGGGGAAAATATTCATTTCGTCACTACAGGCGCCGGAGGAAACGAGCTGAGGAATAATGTGCCTCTGAAAAAGGATGATGTGGATCTGGATGGTTTTTATCATCGGGAAAATTCCAGTCAATATCTTTTTGTCCAAGTTATAGGCGATCAAATAGCGGTAGAAAGCAGATATGCTCAAGATGATTCTGTAATGCATAAAAGAGTCTATAAAAAATAATTTAATCGGGTTTTTTCTCTACCTATATGTTAAGAATGGATTTTAATCCTATTCATTTGAAAATCCCACTAATGCTTCCAAAAATCCCTGTGCTGCTGGTTTTGGCTTGTATTTTCCATCAAATAAGAGGGGCCAATCAGGATCGTTAAAATGGGTCGGGATCCAAGAATGCGCGTCCGAAACACCCCAGACGGTGATGCCCTTGACCTGGGACGAATTGAGGTAGGCTTCAACTACTTGTTTGTATCTGTTTTTTTGCAATTCTGCCAATTCATCTGTAAATACCCCATATTTTCCATCCCTATTTAATGAAACATCTAATTCGGAGATACGTATTTTTAGCCCTAAGTTCTCAACTTTCGTCATGGCTTCCTTTATTTCGGTTAATGTGGGGGAATTAAGTGTGATGTGGGATTGGAAACCAATTCCGTGGATTGGAATCTCTTCATTTAATAAAGAATCTAATTTTTCTAAAATGAAATCAAGTTTTTCTGGATTGGAGGCAAGGGAATAATCATTATAGTAAAGATCAATATTCGGATCCGCTTCATGAGCCCATTTATAACAATTTTTGATATAATCGGGGCCGAGTATCCGGTAAAATTTATTTCTTCTATATTTTTTTCCCTCAAAAGCCTCATTAACCACGTCCCAGCTATCAACTTTGCCTTCAAAGTGATTAACCACCGTCTGAATGTGGGTTTTTAGAATGGTTTGGAATTCTTCTTTACCTCCAGAAAAACTTTCAATCCAATCGGGGTTCGCTCCGTGCCAGACTAAACAATGTCCATGGACGCTTATATTATTTTCTTCGGCAAAATCCATCAAATAATCTGCTTGTTCCCAATTAAATTGTCCTCTCTCTGGTTGAAGTATATTCCACTTCATTTGCCATTCGCCTACAATTGAATCAAAATGATATATGACAAGATCTCGGTATGTTTGATTATTTTTCAGCTTATATGAATCAACCGCGGTTCCGATTGGGACATCCGAGGCTGATTGAAAACTTTGGGGGAGATCTATCTCGTAATCTGCGGGAGGACCCATAATTGGATATGGATTTAATATTTCATATAGGATAAAAGCCACAGATGTCAATACAATCAGGGTGATCCCAAGGATCTTGGTCTTTTTTTGCATTTATTGTTCCCTATGCTTTCTATATCGTTGATATCCTATAAATATATTTAGGGGAATATGTCCCATCCTACCTCAACTTTCGATATAACTTCCTTTAATACGGTTTTCAAGGTTTCCTGCCCTTTAAAACGAGCTTCCAATCCATCGTGGACACTTGTCTCGTCCAAATCGTCCCTCGGCTGAGCCCTCTTCCCTCCATGGCCGATGAAAAGCTATGTAAAACAAAGTTTAGTACGTCAAGTGGACGGAATCCTCATGGATGATTGGTGGGAAATGCCTACGAGCATTCCATTGCCGCGATACTACTTTCAAGATCTTGATACTACCTTCAAGAAGAAATAGTTGGAACCATGGGAAAAATGGTTGGTGATAGGTGGGGGCTATGAAAAAAAATTAAAATAAATCGGGATTAGAAAACCCCAATGTTCTTTAGATGCTGGATAGAGGCTTCTACTTCTTTTTTTGCCTCTTTCATATTAAGTGATTTTAGGGGTTTTTCCTTGGTCCCCTCCATCTCTAGGGTATATATTCCATCAAACCCGTGATCATCCATGATGGAAAAAACCTCCTTAAAATCGACTATTCCGGTATCAGCTCCCAAGTTCGGGAAATGCCAGGTCTTATATTTGCCATTCGTTTGTTTTATATGTAAAGACCCAATGTAATCGATAACCCGTTTCAATTCATCAATTCCCTCTCCCTCCTCTATTTTGTTATAATAATAAATATTCGCGGTGTCAAAATTTACTCTTACGTGGGGATGGTCCACATTCTCCATTGTTTCAAGCATTTCATCTGCGCCCTTGCAGAACGGGGGATGGGTTTCCATGGATATAAATGTGCCATATTCTTCCGCTATATCTCCCAGCTTCCGCAACACTTTATATCCCTTCTTGCGTCTTTTTAGAAATTTACCTTTAGTTTTAGTGCTACTAAAAATATACTCGTACTCAAATTCCGAACAAGTTTCTAATGCCTCCCGAAACTTCTGTTCAATCTTGGGATCATCAGTTTCAATGGGGAAGATGAAGGAACCGATAGAAAAATCCAAATCCTCATCTTGCGCCATATCTCGTAATAATTCTATGTTATCGGGGACATTGATTTCCAAATACTTTACTCCGAGCTGTTGAACATGTTCATAGGCTACCATAGAATATGGGCCATAACAAGCCGGTCTTATACTAATTTTATGTGTTCCCATATCTCCCAAAAAGGGGGAAAAAATAAAAAGCATTGGTTTTTTTGATAAGAAATAAAGTAAATACAAAAATCGGGCAGGGTGGTTTATTGCTCTTTACTTTTTTTAGTCTCCAAGCTGGGGAAAAAATATCGCTTTCCGGTTCTAAAAGTTTCTGTGACTCTGGCCACACGGGTATCCACCAAATTCTGAAGTGCTCTCTCCGCTCGATCAATACTCCAGTCAAGCTTTTTACACACATCACCTGTGTTTAATACTCCATCTTCCGGTACAATTTCGAGGACTGAGGTTTGGTCTTTGGTATGCCGAACTGGGAAGAATGAAATTGCAATAACGCCCGAGGATAATTCTCTTATTTCTGGTATTACATTTTTCTTTTTTAAGTATTTTACCGCATCCTCGACATCGCCAATATCTATTTTACCTTTAAGCTTTCCCACATTGACTCGGTCAAAGGCCTCAGGGAGGGTAAGAAGTCCGCCTGTTTCTTCCTTTTCTAACATAATTCTCTGGTATAAAAGCATTCCGAGTTGCTTTTTATCAACCCGTTTTCCTCCCCATTTTAACACCGATTCCTCTTTTATCTGTTCCCGGATGATTCGTTCCTTCGGAATATCGTATCTCTTTCGGATTTCTTCAACTTCATCCTTCATCTCCGGATCCAAAGCAATGATCACGCCGTGCTTTTTGGCGATTTCCGCTAATTTTTCTTTTGTCATGTTGGTCCGTTCAGACTTTTTTTCAAGTCGATACATGCGAAGTTCTGCCGCCTTTTTCTTCATTAATTCCTTCATTTTCATCCGGTCTTCGATATCCCGTAATCCCATCTATTTATCACCAAATCTATGTTTGAAAATTTATCTCAATTTTGCTTTCATATATTAAAAAAAAACCAAATTAATAATTTTAACGAAATGCGAAAGAAGTCCCCATCCTTTTAAGATGATGATAATAGGTATTCTAAAAGGGTGCTGGAACCTCTGGTGGTTGTTGTAAATAAAATACATCAATCTGCAAGATAGCCAACACTAAAAAGACTATTCCTAATAAAATGAGAATAATTGCACTATAAATTTCAATCTTGGAATAATTTTTTTTATGCTTTTCTTTTTGATTTTTAACGGGTTTCGTTATTACATCATTTGAGTGTCTTTCTTTAGATGATGCTTCGTTTCTTTTACTATCTTTCCCATCTTTCCCATCTTGATTTTCTGATTTTGGACGAATTGATAAGTTTTTTTCTTTTACTGTTTTAAATTTATCCCTAATTCTTCGGAAGGAAGAGCCCCGAAGCCATTTGGAGAGTCTTCCGCTCATAGTGCCCAATATTGCTAAAGGTATCAATCCTATCCAAGTTCCAATTCCGAAGAAAAAGAATACCCACACTCCATTTCCCCATCCATATGTAGTTGAAAGAGTGATTCCATGAAGATAAACTGCAATTTCAAAAATACAAGGGGGAATTCCCGCCAAAAGCCCTAAAATAAAAGCCGTCCGCTTTCGACTTTGTAAATGCCCTAATCCCTCGGTAAGATCTTGAAGCTGGGATGCATGGGGTAGATATTTATTTTTTTTAATTTGATAAAGCATGATGATTCCACTAATAATTAAGCTAAGGGAGGCAAGTCCGTTTATTACAAATACGCCTATTGTTTCTTGAAGAAAGGGTCCCACCATGGCTGCAAAATAAGTTAAAATGGTCCCAATTGCGAGGTTCATGATCATTAATCCTAAACCATAAAAATTTACTATCCTAAGAGCTTGCTTCCAATCTCTTGCAACTCCAAAAGCATAAAAACAAAAAATCGCCTTATCTTCACATGGCATAATACTATGAAGAAAACCCAGAAAAATCCCTGTCCAGCTTATAAGGACAAAACCCCCATAAGAACTTTCCACCTTTGCCATTAAATTTACAACATCAAGCATATAAAGCATTTTTTTCCCGGCTCTTCTTTTTTATTTAGTATATTTAAAAAATCTTGATTCTTCTTCGCTTTACATAAATATATAATGGGGAAGAATAAAAAATTGTGGCAAAAGTTTTGTTTAGAAAAAAGAAAAATATAATGGGTGATCGATGGATTTTGAATGGGATTATTGAAGTCTCCCAGACCTAAAGAACGGGGATTCCTACGAGTCTGCTAAGCATTAGCTGGTGGGCATATCTTAGGGCAATATATCGTAGAAAACCATTCTGACGCATTAGAATGAATCCCTCTTCAAGAGGGGGTTGATACAATAGGATTTCTCCACGATTGCAATTCATATTCTCCTCCACCCCGCTAGTCCAATTATTTTAACTTGTCGGTTCTTCTTTTACCCAAATGGGTGTAAAATATATTGGACTAATAGAATAATTGGTATTTTAAGGATTAAATCTTTGGGCGAAATTCATCCTCTCCCTAAAGGAGGGGGACTTCTTTCGCATTTAAGTTAAAGATCTTTCACTTCTCTAAAATCTATTTTGTGTTCATAAAATGCCTTGCCTATAATCACACCAAACGCTTTGGCTTTGTTTCTTAATTCTAATATATCTTCGACATTCCTTGTGCCTCCGGCGGCAAAAACTGGGATATCAACAGTTTCAACCATTTTTTTAGTGTTCTGTATATCCGGCCCTTTCATGGATCCATCTGCCTCGACCGCGGAAAATAAGATATATCCGGCGCCCAAATCTTGAAATCTCCTGCCCATCTCGAATGCATCATTTTCGGTTAGTTCGGTCCATCCTTTAATTGCAACTTTTCCTTTTACATGATCCAAGGAAACCATAATATGTTCAGATCCGAGCTCTTCGCTGAGGGTTTTAATAAAATCGGGCTCCTTTACTGCTTTTGTGCCAATTATAATTCTATCGACTCCTATATTTACCAATTCTTTTGCCTTAACTAAAGAACGAATTCCTCCGCCGATTTGAACTTTCATTGAACACTGATTTATTATTTTTTTAATCATGGGCAGATTGTCCCCGGTACCCATAGCAGCATCAAGATCAACAAAGTGAATCCTTTTGGTACCCATTTCTTTTTCCCAATATATAGCAGCATCTAATGGTTTTTGATAATATACTTTTTCAGTCCCTGCTTTTCCTTGGGTCAAACGAACACATTTGCCATCTTTAATATCAATTGCGGGAATAATTTCCAATTTAATCAAGTG
>CAZEPC010000150.1:0-10159 GCA_964513765.1 uncultured archaeon | reverse complement strand
GGGGGGCATTTTTTGAGCTGTTCAATGTATTGATCATAAAATTTCTTTTGATAAAATCGCCACACGGTGAGAGCCACAAAACAATGGTTTCTCCCAATTTTTTTAATATTCTCAATCAATCCTTTCCTATTTTCTTTTCTTTTTACGTGATGGATGGCTGCGACCGAAATAATCCCGTCGCTCACATTTTCCCGTAGGGGTAGGGCGGTCATGTCGGCCTGAATTTTTATTGATCGATAAGGATTGTTTTCTAACATCTTTCTGGATTGCTCTATTTCAATCAATCGCCCGCAGTACTTTCTGAGGATTGGGTTATGGCGCCCCGAACCTGAGCCGAGATCGATGAACAAAAGTCCTCCTATTTTCCTTTTCTTTTCACAAGAAAATTTCTCCCACCAAATTCTCACTGATTGTTTGAATTTCTGAACAAATGGTCCCCATGGTTTTTTTCTTTTATGATGCCAATCTGTTGCAATTTTATCGAACATACTCATCGTAATCTACATTACTCTACAATAAAATTTATAATACTCAAAGATAAATAAATATTAGACGAAATCAGAATTAAAGGTGCAAAATTTTGGGAATCATAGATTCAATTTACTCATCATTTCAAAATAAATACTCAGTTATTATTGAACAGATTAATTCTTCATGTTTCGTGTTTATTGAGGAGCTAATTCTATCCGAAGAGGTGGATCTTCAGCAAAACATCGATTATGTAACGCCCGATTATAAAGACGTACTAAGGCGATTGTTGAACTTAATTTCTTCTGGCCTTCAATCATTAAATATATCAAAACGCAAGATAGATACATATATCTTGAACCATTATAATAACATTACTCCGAAAACCGATCTCCCAACTTATGTACATTGGATCGCGGAGGAATTCCAGCCTAAAATTCAAAAACTTCTGTTCCGGGAAATCTTGGCCTATATTTTGGAACAAGATTCAATTATACCCGGCCTTAAAACGTTTGATATCGTATCGGATGAAGATTTGGAACGCTTGGATCAGATTCGGGAGGAAGAATCGGAGTTAAACAATCTGATGTATTGGTATTTTAGATTAACGAACCTTCTTTTTAAAAAGTGCGATCAAGAAAATATCGCCCCCGATTTAAGCAACGTAATTAAATTTGAAGAGGTAGAAAGGGATATACAGTCCTTTTATTTGGGATATCGAATCTGTGATTTAATGGGATTGGAATATTTGCTCGATTTGAAGCAAGTTCGGGATTTCATTCAAAATTCCAAAAAATGGATCCAACAAAATCCCAGTATAAATGAGAAATATCCCATGATTCTTTATTGCGGAATTCATCTTGCTAAGGATTTCGATATAACTATCGATGGGGGTTTTATTAAGAATACTCTCAAGAAAATTATTGTGAGGCTTGTTAATAATTTTGATTCACCCGCTTTTCAAGATACATTCTTGGTCTATTATGTGATTAAATCGTGCGAATTAATGTCGCTTAAATTGACGGATAAGCTTGTGAATGGATTAACCAGATTTAGCTCATCGGATGTTACGGAAGATAAGCTCAACAGTTTTTCGACTGCAAAGTTAGCTGCCATTTATAGGATTTACGATGAATTAGGTGTTCTTGACAAATTGGATGATGCCGATCGGAAGACCATTTTAAAAATCTTGGAAAGGAGAAACAAGAAAAATCTCTTTTATAATACGGAAATGGATTTTGTGGCCAGTGCTAGTGCAATCGATGGGGCTTTTAGTATTTATTTAATTGAGGATAAGCTCGAACTTTTCCCCGTGCAAGATAACATTAGTTATATTTCAGAGTACTTAGAAGACAATCTATCCATGTTTGATTTTGGCCTAACCGGTCAGCTTTCGGAATTGTATTACGGAATTAATTTCATTAAAAAAGTGCTGGAGGAAATCAAGGACATCCAATCGGGAAGATTTTCCCTCTATCCTTTACATTCTGTAGAGAGTACCGAAGAAATCGAATATGAGGAGGAAGGTCTTTGGGACGAAACAGAAGGTGTTTCGGATGATTCGGCTGATGAATGGGGTACGGAAGCGGAGACTCCCGATTCATACGGTACGGAAGCGGAACTTGAAACTCCCGAAAATGTTGAAGGTGGTATGGGGACTGGAACACCCGGTGTGGAAGTGGTCAAAGAGGCAGATCAAGCTACCCAAGCTTCGCAAGCCTCCACGACAGGTGCAAAAGGATCCTTACCCGAGGATTTTTGGAATTTTTTCGGAAATATGCCGGCTTTATACAACGATATTGTAGATGAATTGGAGATTAATTTCCCCGCGATAAGCGAGGTAAAAGACTTTCTCTTTTCGGATCTGGCTTATTTACACAAGTGGATTTCAGTATTAAAAATGCTTAACATCAAGATTCCGCTTAATGCCGATCAAATATTGACCAAAACCGAGACATTCCGAATGAAAAAGGGTTTTGCAAAGCCAAATTTACGGGGAGAGCGGAAATACCCGGATCCGGTGAACACTTTTTACGGTTTAGCCATTTATTCCGAATTCGATATTCTAGACCGCCTTGACCTTAAGGCTATCCACGAGTACTTGCTGGATGAGGCAAATAATATTAATGAATATTCAATTTTAACGAATTATAGCATTTTCCTCTCCCTTAGAATTCTCGATCGCAACGGGTTTCCTATGGGGGATTTTAGTTACCTCATCCCGAGAGTCATGTCGATTGATTATGAGAAAAGAAAGGATCAATATGATGCATTGGAAGATATGATTTATCTGATGACTTTCATCCAAACGATTGATCCCGACTATGACTTCTCTGAACTATCCTCCAATTACCATATGGAGGTGCAAGTTGCCTTAAATGACGATGGGTCTATTAACAGAAAACTCACAGATACGGCCAAATCATTCATTGTGATGAATCAGTTGAACATGCAAAATACGGCCGAAGCAAAATTTGCCCTCAAATACATTCAATATGATACCAGTTATTTTAATGATATTGTGAAGGAGGAACCGTTGGGATGGAATAAAGATGAACTGGGATATGTTATCGAACTCAATATTCTCTATTGGGGACTTTTAGCCCTTACAACAATGTATCCTTCCCTTCCCTCAGTACAAAAAGCCGTAATCTGTCCAAATTGCAACAAGTTTTTCCATCAGAAACCAAAATTCTGTAATAAATGCGGACACCAGTTGTGAAATTTATCACATCAGCGCTCTCTAAAACAAGCAATAAGATAATTAATTGTAGATATATTAGTTATATATAGATTTTCTATAGAATAATTGGTGTTATAGATATGATGGAAAAAAAAAGTAGCCAAGACAAGTTCGGAAAGCCCTATCGTTTTGAATGCACCCAATGCGGCAGATGTTGCAGAGATAAGTCCACTATGGTGAATCTCACCTATGTGGATATCTTACGTTTAGCGAAGGCATTGAATCAAGATTATGATAAGCTAATTGATTCAATTGGATTTTATATTTTTCAAGAGGGGGTATCGGATGAAAATTTGGATAAAATGGTCATTCCCCCCATCGAAACCCAAAGGGGACTTGCATTTGTTGCCTTAAGAAAAGAGGCGGATGGGGCTTGCATATTTTTAAAAAATGATAATACATGTAGCATTTATGAACATCGACCCAATATTTGCAGAACATTTCCTTTTCATTTTGATGCCAAAGCAAAAAATCAACCTCAAAATGAAATCAAAATCACCATGTCCTACACGGAAAAGGCAAAACAATATTGTCTTGGGGTGGGTGTTCCCAATCCAGTAGTTGATGCTGAAAAATGGATGAAAATTGGAAGAAAAACGGTAAGAAACATTGTTGAAGAGGCCGCAATTATCGAAAAATGGAATAAGGCGGTTGAATCGGGAAAAATTACTCCTAAAGCCGAAAATTACATTAAAAATATCATTCGATCCAAGCTGCGCCCAGGGAAAAGGCAAAAACTAAAGCAAAACCAAAAACGAAAAACTCCCAGAAAAAACACAAAACGGAGTTCGGTGTCAATTAATGCAAATAGGAAGGAAACCAAAAAGTCTTGGAAACAAATTGCCCAAGAAAAATTGAATAAGGAAAAAGGGCAAAAAAATAAAAAGTAAGGGTAAGTAGCAAGCTAATCTATTCTTTTTATTTCTTCGGTTTTCCTTTCTCTCTTTCCTTTATCTTTTCATCTATTTAGCCAGCCATTTTATGGCTTATAAATTTCTTTACTCCATCTTTTCCGATGGTCATTAATTGTTTTGATTCTGAAATGTTTCCAGAACTTTCGGCACTCACTCTCACCAATGGGGTGGTACCTGATTTACGAATTAACATCCAACCCCTCTGGGATGAAATATGTAATCCATCCAAATATTTTGCTTCGATTTCTTTAAATCCGTTTTCCTCCAAGATGGGTTTTACTTGTTGGAAAATAACCTCGTAATCCTCCTTCTTGAATGGAAAATCCTTTTTTAATTCGATCTTGTCCTTAATATATGGGAACTGGGGGATTTGGGCCAATACATCGTTAATTTTCTCATCATATTTAGAAAGAAACTTGAGGAGCATGGCGATGGTCATGAGCACATCGGGGCCAAAATGAAAATCGGGCCAAATATAGGTGCCCGCTGTTTCCCCGCCTAAGAAACCTCCATTTTTATGGATAGCTATGGATACCTTAATATCGCCCACTTCGGTTCTCATAATTTCGACGCCCATGGGATTCAACACATGTTCTAACACCTTTGAAGAATTTATGGGGGTGGCAATTTTAAGTCCGTTTCTGTCCTCAGGATTAGGATATCTTTCCTTTATATATTCCATAGCCAAAAAGGTTAATATTCTTACCGGCTCAATTACTTCTCCGTTCCCGTCTACAAAGACTACCCGGTCAGCATCGCCGTCTAAAGCAATCCCTAATTCGGTGGTTTTTGATAATCTGAGAAAATCACTTAAATCTTGAAGGTTTTTTGAGCTGGGTTCAGATAATCTCCCTGGAAACCTCCCGTCGGGCTGAGAGTTAAGGGTGATATATTTAAATCTCAAGTGGTTCATAAGAAGCGGAACAATTTCACAGGAACTTCCATTGCCCGGATCGATGATAATATCAAATTTTCGCTTCATTTGTTCGGGCTGCACATATTTCAATACTTCATCGATGTGCATCTTATTTATATTTTGAACCTCTGTAAGCGTACCTATTTTATTCCATTTTCTTTTCACAAAATTCTTTTCCTTATATATTTTCTCGATCAATCTTTCTTGATCGGGCCGGAAACCCAACCCGTTTCGATTCCACAACTTAATTCCAATATACTCGGGTGGATTATGTGACGCAGTAATCATAACCCCGTAATCTGCATCCAATTTATCAATAGACATCGCCAAAGTGGGGGTGGTGACCATTCCGATCACCTTTACGTCACAACCGGTACTCACTAACCCGCTATTTAAAGCGTATTCTATTGGTAATGCGGCGGTACGAATATCTCTCCCGACCACGATCTTTTTGGATTCAATGGCGGTTCCGATAGCTAATCCTAATTTAAGTGCCACGGATGGTGTAAATTTCTTTTCCTCTTCATCAAAAGTAGCAAATTTATTTCTAATTCCCGTTGTTCCGAACACAATAATCATCAAGTATGATTTTTCCATAGCAGCCGAAATTTGCCACTATATCTAATATTTTTGGTATATAAAATAAAAAAATTGAAAGTTTTTCAAGTTTTTGAATTCTTTTTAAATCAGAAATGAAAAAAGTTTACATATTCCCTAAATAAAAACGGGTTTCATGATTTGATTGTAAATTTTGGCTTGTTCCTTTAGAACAAGCTTGACCCAGCCAATATCAACATCGGGCTCACAATACATTCCAATAAATCCAAAGGGACTTGAGGCACCGAAAATGTACTGTTTTTCAAATAACCAGGTGAAAATAAACACATCATCCGGCTTTTCTTTCATGAAGCCCAAAAACTTTTCGGCATTTTCTAAAATTGAATTGAGGAGGGGCACGCTGGGATTTGGGCTCTTCTCTTCCCCCTCTACGTAATCAAATTCTTTGTATTTTTGTGCAATCTTCATTCCTTGGTAATCTGCAATGACCACCCGCACAACAGCCGGATGGCTCTCCATAAGCTTATTTACGATTTTCTCAATATCATTTATAATTACATCTATACTCAATATTACATGCTCCTATGTATTTGTTTAACTGAATAGAAAATTGGTTTCCAATACCGGTTTGTAGTATGATAATACCACCAAAATTATAACGGTCATAAGGGAGATAAGATAATAAATTCGTAGATTGTCCTTGACTGATTGAATTTTCTTCGAATAATTGTGCTGCTGGGGCTTTCCGAAATAAAACTCGTTCAATAAGGTTCCTTGAAGCATAATAGTAATACCCAAATAGCACAAATAAAGAAATCCAACTATCCAAAGAAATGATACTTTTATGGGCATTACGCTGGTTTCGGCCCTAATTACCGATGTGGTTGTGCTTAAGATAGAGTAACCCACCAATCCCGGAAACAGATACAAGAACGGGATAATAAATAAAAAGCCGATGAATTTCGGAAAATGCTTTTGAAATCCGCCCAAATATCTCAAATCCCATTCTGTGGTGGAGTTTAACACGGGGTTTAGTCCTGAAAATAATAGGATTTTCCCGAATACGGAAATGACGAATAGGTTAAATATTAACACGGTGAAAATTTCTTCGGAAGATGTAAAATAGATTCCATATCCTTTTAAGCTTGTCAAAACTAAATATACATTCATCTCGGTCATAGAATAATATCCAATTATTTTCCCCACAGATTTTGTCCTCGTTTTGAAATTTCCGAATAATTCCCTAAGGGTTTGGATGATCATAATAACAATTCCAACCGCACCAAAATAAAAATAGATATATTCGGTTTTCATTAACCCAATGCTAAATCCGGTGGTTTTAATAATGAGAAATCCCGAAATTGGGAGGAATATACAGTTAATCATTTTGAGGTTCGTAATGTTGGAATGATCGAAATACTCATCAAGGTAATTTTGAGCAATAGGAACAATACCCGCAAAGAAACCAAAATTGAATATATTGGCCAATATAAAGAAGACCTGCAATCCTCGGCTTTGTTCACTGAAGATTTGTTTGATTTTAGTAATCTCCAATGTTTCAAAATAATAATTGATGATGAGATTACTTATGATAATAAGTGAAAGAGTGATCGTAAAGGCAACGAAATACTTTCGCATGGATTGCATGCGTTTTTTATAATCGCCGTAAGTATATACTGCCCCTAAAAACACAATGCTCATGATATAAAAGATGCTGAGGATGAATAAATTGTCTGTTATAAATAATCCCATAATGGAACTTGAAAATAGAAGGTAATTTGAATATTTATATTCATTAAGTTCAGTTTCCTTTAAATCATGTTCTAATGCTATGAATATGAGAAATAGGGCAACTAATACAATTTCCGAAAATCTCAAGGAGGATGGATTAGTTTTAAAAGCATTAAATGCAATTTCCTCTTGGACGAAAATGAGGAGGGCGGAATTTACGATAATTGCCAATATGAATCCCATTAATGAAATATTATGGCTCTTTTTCTTATCGTACGTCAGAGAAACAGAAATAATCGCCGTTAAAAATAAAATTAT
This sequence comes from uncultured archaeon, assembly GCA_964513765.1. Taxonomy (GTDB): domain Archaea; phylum Asgardarchaeota; class Lokiarchaeia; order Sigyniarchaeales; family Promethearchaeaceae; genus CAZEPC01. The sequence goes on along the minus strand of CAZEPC010000150.1, from coordinate 2,511 downwards.
AAACGGAAGGATGCACATGAATGTTTTAATCATTTATTTTTCCTCCTTGTTCTTAATTTCCTCTCCCTGAAGTAGTTTGAGGCTTTTTGATTTCAGTTCAGGCGGATGCTTATGAGTATCCCACACTTGCTTCTTCTTATCAATTTGAAGGGTTTCTTCGATATTGGAAAAGTTTGATTGAATGAATATATTTGCAATCATGTAGAATAACACAATGAAGAAAACCAGAAACAGATACCACAAAAATTTCTCTGGTAGAAGCATCATCGATATAATTAACAAAAAGAGGAATATCACCGAGTAATTATAATTAATGTATTCCTTATGGGTTAATTTATAGGACATAATTAAGATCGCAGTGATGATAAATACATATACACCCAAATAGATAAGTTCATAATCACCCATCTCTAAACTTGCCACTTATGTTCGCACCCGATCGAGGTTGTTGCTAATATATATAAATTGCTCATTGTTCTTAATAAAATTTCTTAAAAATCCTTTTAGTTCCCTTAAGTTTAAAAGAAAACTTTCCAAGAATCTTACAAGCCCTTCCCAAAAGAAGGATTAGCTAAAATTAAATATGCCACAAAATTATTCAACACAAGACAAAATCAAAGAAACCAAAGTGAGATGTAATGAAAATACGTAAAATTAAAATTAAGAATTATCGTTCGATTGCGAATTTGGATGTTCTTCTCTTTCCCTACATGGTATTTGTCGGGAAAAATAATTCCGGAAAATCAAATATCATGAAAGCTCTCCACAGCTTCTTCACATACGATATTGAAAAGGAGGATTTTCGAAAAATTAACGGAAAAAGAAAGCCCAAAATAGAAATTGGGGTTAAATTTGTGGATTTTACTCCCGGGGAGAAGAAACTCTATGAGGGAAAAATCATAAACCAAGGGGATCGCAACGCGTATCTTCTGATTAGGTTGGTGGCCGAATTACGGGAAAGCGGAAAAATAAATGTTGATTACGAATACTACACAGAATTATTAGATCAAGATTCTGATGAGGTGCAAGCCGATTTTGAGTGGCTTTTTGACAAAAGTATCCAAAGATCAGAGACTAAACTCAGGGAAAGAGATGATGTTCCCGAAAAATTCATCGGCATTCTTGAGGAAAAAAAGGAAACGGAAGGATGGAAGCGTTTAAGTAACAATCGTTTTCAAGAATTAAGGAGTATCTATATCTCGAAGTATATTGAACTCGATGACTATCCGAAACTTACCCGCTGGCAAGATATCAGTATAAATTCAAGGAATACCACCGATTATTTGGGCAATTTCTTCTTTATTCCCGCCGTTCAAGATATTGAAAAGGAAACCCGATATTCGGGAAGGGGTAAAACCAACATTAATAATCTTATGAACTACATTCTGGACCAGATGCATGATCCCGAAAGGATGGAAAAGAGAAAAAAGAAAGTTCGCTCTTTATTAGCCGATGTGTATCACCTCGAGGATGATAAATCGAAGATGAATGAAATAAGGGAGGAGCTCAATCACATCCTGTCTAATTTTGATAATTCGAAGATATTTTTTGAAACTCAAACACCAAATATCGGTAAAATGGTTCGGGATTCGTTGAAAGTGTATATTCACGATGGAGTGAAAACCGAGGTGCAATACAAGGGCCACGGCTTGCAACGCTACTTCTTGGTGGCACTTTTCAAATTATGGTCCAAGGTTATCAAAGAAAAACGGCTGAATGATAAGGATGCGGAAGAGACGGAGTTAGAAAAATTACCGGTGTGTTCATCGGCCTATTTTGCGATTGAAGAACCAGAATTGTTTTTACACCCCCAATACCAGAGAATGATGAAAGATTATCTTCAGGAAATCGCCTTTACCGAGGAAAACCAAATAATTCTCAACACCCACTCTCCCAATTTTATCGAATTCAATGGGGTGGAAGAGGTGGTCAAAGTTATCAAGGAAGAGCTTGAGGAAGGAACGCAAATTATCCAACCCATAAGGGAAAAGAAAGATGGCAGATTCATTATCCCCCAATTCACCGAAACATGGGGCGGAAAAGAACAGCAGGAACGGTTCAATAAAATTAATTCGATAAACATGCATTATTATCTCAATCCCGCACGCAACGAGCTGTTTTTTGCTGATAAGGTGGTGCTGGTGGAGGGACAAACGGAAAAAATGATGTTGGATGCGTGGGCCCGTTATTATTTCAGGGATGATATAGAAATCCTCAATAAAATATCTTATATTGATTGCATCGGAAAGCACAACATGCAACAATTTATTAAGATGCTCGGGATGTTTAAAATTCCTTTTGTCCTCATCTTTGATTCGGATCTTCGCGATGACAAGAACAATAAACAGATTAGAAAAACCAAGAGTTTTAATTATCATATGCAAGAAAACACCAAAAAGGCTGGAGGAAAAAGCTTTACGTTGGATCACGATTTTGAAAGCGAGTTTGATATACTTAGTGCGGATTATCATGAGGGGAGAAAAGTGCATAAGCCATATTTGGCCTTTAAGA
>CAZEPC010000149.1:0-10291 GCA_964513765.1 uncultured archaeon | reverse complement strand
GACTACCCGAAGGGGTATTTAAAGCTCCCCTCAACAAACAATAGAATAGTAAGCACCGAAAAAAAATGATAGATTTTTTTGCCTTTCCCCCCGAGAGGAAAGGAATGGTGGCCCGATCGACGGGCATCTCGGGAAGATAAGGAATTAAGCGTAATATATCCACCAGATATAATGGAATACAGTATCCACGCTCCCCATCTGCAGGTGGGGGGCACTCACCACCCATCATTGAAATTTGTATTACCCCATATTGAAATTTGTATTACCCACCAAAGAAATTTGCACCAAAAGAACCACCGAAAACAAATACGATAGCACCATCAAAGGAAAAAGATTACCCATGAGTAAAATTAAGATAGAGAAATACCGAGATCGAGAGAAACAGAAAGATGCTCCCCCCTCCGAAAACGAATACGATCCCGATTCCTTCCGGGAGCCCATCCGAAAATACCAGAAATTAGAGGACGGCTTTCAGCAAATCGTGATTCCCAAGGAATACCAAAACGCCGAATTTTCCGAAAAGGCCATGTTTCGGTTCCTGGAGGACAACGAAGAGCCCGACGAGTACACCATGATGAAGTTCGTGCTCGGCCAAGAATTACGGGACAAGTCCATAAAAGCGGTCATCGAAAACGAGGATTTGGACTTCGAGGAGGTAGCCGCCACCAAGATCGAACACTTTCAGGAGCTGGCCACCATGAACGACCTTTCGCTGAGCGCCAGGGTGCGGCTGCTGGAGGATATTTACGGGGACTGGAGCGTACCTCCCGACATTAAGGATGATTTGGCCAAGGCAATTTTGGCCACCAAGGGTTTGAATATGAAGGAACAGGCCACCCTTCTCAAGGCGTTTAACTCTTTCGCCAAGAAGGTGGAGCGATCCAAGCCCTTTAAGAAATACGAGCGGAAGCTGAACCTCCCCGTGAAATCGGCCGAGGCCAGATTGGAGGAGGCAAAAAAAAGCCCCGAAACCTATACGATGTACTACAACGGACAGGGGAAGAACCGCTACACCCCCAAACATTACGATAAACAAACCATCGCCCGCCGCATCGAACAGAACCAAATCCACCCCGAACTCCGGCTGCACACCGATGATATATGGAGGACGCAGGTGAGAAAATGCGTGGAGACGGTGGAGGAAATTGCGGTGCACTGGCAGAAGGAGGAACAGAGGGACTACTTTTTGCGCAACTCCATCCACTCGTTCCCCCATAACTGGCTGTATGTCAACGGCCCCCGCATTCACCATTTGCCCGACTGGATCATTACCTACCGCATTGACGATCTCGATGTGTTTACCACCAAGACCCACGAATACAAGGGCAGGTATCTGACAGGCACCGAGATCATTAACATTATCGAGAAAAAGCAGAGAAATTTCCACCAGCGCGGCTTTTGGGCCCAGCTGGGTATGGGTTTTGTGCCCGATTACTACCCGTGGGGATTTGCCCGATTTAAGGCCATCAAGAACGAACCCCTTTGGGCGGCCCGCCCCTACATTGAGGCGCGGGGAGGGCTTTACCCCGGGGACGATGATCCGCTGAACTACCCCTTGGACGAGGACCCCCGCATTACCGACCCCAAGGACATTGACGTGGGTGCCATCGAAAAGATGAAAGCTCCCGAGAAGAAGACCGCCTCCCAGGTGATGGAGGAAGTAGACTTTCTGTTTAAGCGCAAGACCGGTATGAATCTCGATCAGGCGGTGCAACAATGGACCGAGGACTTCAATTTGGCGAAGTTCATCAACGATGCGTTGGGCACCGACCTCCCCGAGGGCACCTCCGAGGAAATGCACAGACAAAGGGCCGATGAATCATTCCGCGTGTTTAACGGCACCATGAAGGCCAAGGCAATGGAATTGAAGAAGGAGATTGAGATAAAATCCGCCGATCGGGCGGCGGAAAAAGGGGCACAGCGGGTATTTACCGAAGCCCCCGATACCGAAGGCGAGTCCTACGAGGAATTATACCGGCGCTACACCCGATCCCCCGAGCATTTGAGTCCCGAGGAATTTGTCGAAAGGTACGCCGTGGACCCCGAAAAGATAGGGGCTTCCCGAACGGATTTGGATTCGATGCAAGAACGCATGGAGGATGGCGGGGAGCAAAGCACCGATCTAAGGGCCAAAGAATTCGAACGCCAAGGGAAAAAGCTTTTGGAGGAGATTGAGGCGCGCAAGAACCGATCGCCCACCTTGGAAGAGGCCTACGAAAAGATGATAGGTCCCGTGCCCCCTCCCGATCCCGAGTATCAAGAGCGCCTGCTGAAGATTGTACGCGATGATTTTACCCAAAAACGCACGGAGAACTGGGGGCAGTTAATCGAGCCCCACAGCCTCCCTGTGTTGGTGCAGGTCTTTCGGGCGCTGAACGTGCCCTTTAAGATCTTCCCGGTGGATATTTACCAGCAGATCCAGCCGGAGGCCGAAATCTCGCCCGATGACTACCTTAACTGGATGTCGCTGACCTATACCCCCAAGATGATCAAGGAAGATTTCGATCAAGCCGCCGAAGATATTGATGAACAAATGAGATACATGAAAGCGGTTCGGGAGGAAAGGAGGCTGGAAACCATGAGGAAAACGCAGGCCGACAAGCAAAAGAGGCTGAGCGCCATCAAGAGAGCCATCCAAAGCCAAACCGAGAGGCGAAATCGGGCCGAGCGGATCCGGAGGATGCGCCAGGAATACGAGAAAATGCGGGCCAAATTCGAATTCTACAAGAACATGGTCATGGACCTCAACGAATCGGTTAAGCTGGCCAAGATGGAAAACCAAAGAAGACTGGAGGAGATGAAGAAAAAATCGCTGTTCGCGGAGATGATGTGGGAGATGACCGAGGACACCCTGATGGCCCGCATCCCCGCCATGCTCTCCGACCTTCAGAAGATGATTACCCGCCCCAAGCCCGGGGATATCCGATTTATGGGCTCGATCTACATGGGTAACGTGCATGTGCTGAGGCAGATGATGCCCTCCTTTATACGCTTGCTGTTGCGGGCGATCGTGGATATGTTCACCTTTAATACCATTAAATTACTGGGCGATGAGCGCCTCATTGACGTGTGGCGCGATCACGGGAAGGGCCCCTATATGCATTCTAACCCCGATTCCAACAAGATGATCTTCGCGGTTGATTTCCCGCACGCCGATTTAGATATGATTTACGAAAATTGGGTCACCGCCCTCACCAACCGGGGAGGCATGGTGGACTGGTTCCTCTCGACCGTACCCGAGGATAATAAATATTACGATAGGGTGAAGGCCGAGGCACAGAAGAGTATCACCGTGACCCAATTTATCAACCACCCCGTGGTGCGCCGCTCTTTGAACTACCGAATTCCCGAAGGGGATTTGGTACCCGTACTGGTGAAATTCAAGCCCTCGCCCCTTATCTTTCAAAAATGGGAGTACGAGCTGGAACAATGCGGGGAGATGGACCTTTATGAGGCCTTCGTGGCGTGCGAAAAACGCGATACCCTCTTGATGGTCCGAAATCCCCGCCGCGAGCAGGACCCGCCCTTTACCGAAACCAGGTGGCAGATGGTACGGGCGAGGACCAAGCCCCACAGGAACGTTTATTTCTCGCACTTCCCCCACGCCGACCCCCGCACATTTCAGCGGAATTGCACGGGGCTGATCAACAAGATTTGGATCTACCGGTGGACGCCGCTGCTGAAGAATACCTCCCTGTACGATTTTTTCAACAAAGGCTCGGTGCGAAGGCTGTTTAATTTACCCCCCGACCGCAACTTCAAGGTGGCCGTGTACGATAAAGTCTCAATGAAGCGGGTGGGCAGTTTGGACTGCTCGAGGGCAAACCCCAAGGGGCATACGGTGGCCACCCTGTGGCGATACATCGAGAGTCCCTATATTGTTCATATTCACGACCCCATGTTTTACAAGATTCCCGCCAGGGTAAAAAACTTTAACCGCACCTTTAACATTAAATTCGGCAACGCCTTTCATTGCAAGAAAAGTGAGAATGTTAAATCCGCCGCCCGAGTCGAGAAGGCCATCTCCCAAAGCGAAAATAAAAACCATAAGCATAACAGCTTCAAGCAACTGTTGCAAGATGAGGCGGTAAAAAAACTCTTGCAAGACGAAGAGCTGAAGTTAACCACCCACCCGGATCTGGAGGGGGGGCTCGAAAAGATTCTGGAAGGAATACTGAACCAAGATCCCAGTTCACTCAGGACCAGATCGAAAATATTCCATCATTTGAGCGCAATTTTGGATCTCCGAAAAAAGCAGCAAGTTCGATTTAATTACGCCGGAATCATCAAAAAGCTGGTTCTTTTGGTCAGAGATCTTAACTTAAGAAAAATTACCGATAATATTTTCGGTTTTTACATCCCCGATCATAATGGTGATTGCGGGGGATATACACAATTTGCCGATCCCACAGGAAATGATGATGATCAAAATAATTTACAGGAGAAATTTAAAAAGAATGTACATTGCTGGGCTAAATCGGTCAACAATCAGCTTAAAAAAGTCCAGAGCCTCACCAGAGAGGCCTTTTTGGGAAATGAAATATATAATTCTTACGAGAATGCGGGGAAGCACGATTCATTCTCCGCAGAAGAGGCAAATTATGAGCAGGCTTGTATATACGCCAACCATTCCGTAAGAGAAATTTTCGCCACCCCTCCCGTGTCCCATGTCTTAGGGCTGGTTGAGAATCCCAAGAGGGTTTCCTTTTTCGGAAAAGACAAGGTCTATTGGCTGGTGAATCCCGGTTCCAATAATGGCTACGCCCCCTTAAAGGAGGCCGAGTTTCCCCTTCGGGAGGAATTATTTTCTCCCCGTACGGGCTGGAATGAGGTTGGGTTTTCCCCCCTCCCCGAATTAAATGATCCACTCTCCGAGTTAGCTGGCTCTTCCCCCCTTAAAGACTTTAAGAAAACTGTGAAGGGGGCACTGTTGAAAGCCTCCAAAAAAGGATCCACCTGGGGGTTCGGTGCTTTATTTGAACAGGATAAATTCGATGAATCGGGAGTAAATACACCCCGAACCTCGGTTTACTACGAAAAAAAGGAAAGCGTGGAAAGTGTTAAGGAGATGAGCGAGCATTTTAAAAATATATGGGAGGAACTCAAGGAAAGCGAGAAAGAATACGAGGAGATCTACCAAGGATTGGTAGACTCGAATCCCGAAATCAACACCGAATCCTTTCTAAACGCAGTGATCTCGATTTTACTCGATATAAAAAAAGATATATCCACGCCCGATACCACATACCATATCCCTGCTTTCGGATTATATTTTGCAAAGGCCAGAAAAAAACAGATCTCCAATCTGATTACCGTCATTATCAATGTGTTATGGGAGGCGAAAGACCAGTTCTCCGACTGGAATTTTATTCAATATCGTCATTTTTCTTCCGTCGCCCATCTATATTCGGAGGTCGTTTCTTCCATCGCGGCATTTCAAGAACAGATACATAGAACTCTTAACATATCTTTCGACTTGAAGAACAAGATTAAAAAGCTGAAAAACGGAGCGGAAAACGGTGCTGAAAGCGATATTGAAATGGATACTGAAACCCGAAGTAAAACCGGGAATAAGCACGGAAGAGATATGAATGACCCTGGGCCCGTAGAGCCCTCCGAGATATGGGGCAAAAAATGGAGATCCGATGATACGATCCCCTCCTTGAAGAAACTTATAAAAAAGATAAGGGAAAAAAAAAAATACCTCATGGCTAACGGGTCCAATTTTAATCCAGCAAGCCCTCTCCCGAGCTCAATTAACAAATCCCAAATTTCTTCCCATATTTCATTTTTCTTGAAGAACCTTATTACTTTCACCCAGAAGATGTTTGCCGCCTATCGCCGCGGATCCTATGACCGAATACTTGTAGATGATAACCCCTCGGAAGAAGGATCGATGGAAGATAAATTTAAGGATGTGTTTAAATTAGTGCTGGGCAAGCCAGGAGGAGAGATAATGAAATTCGGGAAAATCACCCGAAAGGGTCTAAAATACATCGAAAACTTTTTGCTCTTGGGTTCCGATCAACTAATACCAATTCTTACGGATATTTATTCAAAATTCAAAGCCTTGCATACCCCATTGGCTGCAACCGATAAGTCGCTTGGAAGCGAATACCCTCAGTTGTATTCGGACATATCACAGATTTTGCGATTTCTTAAGCCGGAAGGCGAGGAGAATAGAGGGTATATTGCCCAGATTAAAGCCGTCCACGAACATGAGAGGGTGGTAGAGAGGGAAATCATCTTTCTTAACAGGGCCCTTAAATTAATTTCGGCCGAATTGCATGTTTTCGAGGTAATGAAAAGGATCATGAAGGAGAAATTAAGAAAGGAGGAGGACAATGCCAATCTTTGGGTGCCCACATTAGAAAAAAGCGCTGATGATCCCAAAGAGGTAAAGGTAGGGGCTAAAACCGAATATATTAGCCCGACGTCCTCATTGTGGATCGATGAGGGGAAACTATCCAGGTGGTATGCTCTTACATGCGAACATTTTAAGCGAAACTTAGAGGACGGAGATGAGGAGAGGTACTTTCTCCGGGAGGAGAGGATCTCAATTGCCCCCTCCTTCCCGCAGAGCCCTCGCTCTCTTGAGGAATTTCTAAGGGATGATCAAATTAGATTCGTTGATCTTAAAGAAGCGGTTGAAAATCTAAGTGTTCGCATGTTTAGGCAGTCTATTTTTTCTCAAGAGGAGATACATTTCAAATATTCTATGATTAAGGATTTTGAGGTAATTCTCGCGGCCGATATCAACAAGATCATCAAATCGGAGTCATATAATTCAAATGATGATTTCGATATTGGAGTGCTGGCTGCGGCGCTGAGGGCTCAAGGGAACAGTTATAAAGATATTGGGGAGCATTTCGAAAAGAGGGGTTCATGGGTGAATAGAAGAATTGAAAAGTATTTTGACAAAAAAGATTTTTCCGATTTAGCTAAGAAATATCATGAATTGATACTCCAGTCCCTCTTTCGTGGGGGAGTAGATCCTTCGGAGATCTCGAGTTCCTTGCTTCTTACCAAAACGGAGGTAAAAAATAAAATCAAAAATAAGCATACACCGAGTCTGATGAGACGGGGATGTAGTTCGAAGAGCAGCGGTAGATTTGAAAGATATATTCCTCTGGCCGCCGATTACCGTCATCTTAACTATCTCTGCGACCATCACTGCAAATTTGAAAAGGTGTTCACTTCCGAAAATAAAAAGGTATATAGGTTTTCCGGTACGGTTAAAGGGGGAGATATTTCCCGGCTTGTTCGGGAAAATATGTTCGAGAGCTTTGATGAATTGAAAATGATAGAGGACAACTTCGAGAATGCCGAAAAATTATTCAAAAAGGTATATGATGTATTGGAATCCTATAGTACTGAATCCGGAATCACATATAAACAATATATTATGAAGGGCTCCGATAATACAGAGAAATTTAGAAGGGTGAAGCGGGTCGAGAAGATTTTAATCCGAACGCTTAAGAGGAAGAAGGAAGACGAGGAGATGAGCCAAAAGATTAAGGAATTGGAATCGATCCTTAAAGTTCCGATTGGGCAAAAATGCACAATATTTCAGATATATGCCAAGAAGATCGGTATTGAAGGGATAACAGAGGATAATCTCCCCGATTTCCACTCAACCACCTTGCGGAAGGAGATTGGGCAGAATCGGGATACATCTCTCCCCCAATTCGTTGTCGGTCATTTTGAGGGGACTCCTCTTTGCAAAAAAGAGGTCTCGGAGGGCTCAGATAAAGGCCTCCCCCAATTACGGCAAGTTTATTTGGTCACCGTCTTGAAGGGGGATGTAGAGTATGCGAAAGGTAATGGGAAGAAGAAGGGAAAGTCCTCCTCCTCTGATACCGATCATATCGTATTATGTTCAAAGCTCTTACCGAATAGGAGCACCGAAAGTAATTCGCGAAAATATCGGCTCTTCAAGGAGCTCCGGGAGTTATTCCTCTTTTTGCAAGGGAATAAATCGCGGGTGTACCAATCTCCGGATTCGGATAACTTTACCGTGTTTCATAATTTGGATAGTCGGACCTCTCCAGATTCCACCGTATTTACCGCCCATAAGTTTGTTAATTATATCAAAAAAATAAAAAAACTGGTGAAGGCCCAATACGGGTTTTCCTTCTCCGAATTTTTAGAGAGAACCGAAAAAATCATACAAACACCGCTAAAATTAATTACATCCGAATATCAACACCTTTCAAGTGAGGGATCGACCGAAGGATTGTATTTCTTTAAAAAAAGCGCGCAAGGAAAGATTAGCTTCCTAAATTTCAAAGACTTTAAGGATAATTTCTCCTCATTGACTCAAATAGGCAGCAGTATTTTCGAGATTTCTCCCTTTCAAGCGGATTTATTGGATAAATCAATCATGGAGCGGCATTTGAGTTATTTATATGCGCTCGTTCAAGTTCACTTTTATCTTACCCCCCTTCATATGGGAAGGCGGATGATTGACTTTTTTGAGGAGCCCCCCCGCGATCAATATCATGATCATGAGAAATCTTACAATAAGATGCAGGAGCGTCTCCCAGAAGAAATTTGCCCCTCAATATTCGGATCATCCAAAAAAACCTCAAAAGGGTTTAACATTTTATTTACAATCCTTTCTACGGTAATTTCAAAATATAAGCACCGCACTTTCCCGATTGAAAAATTATCTCATCTATTTGAAAATGACCCCGATAAAGGAAATAACTTTAAAAAGATGCTGAAGATTTTGGCCCATAGAATATCCACCCTCTTCTTCACCAATTCCATTGAGGGGACAAATTCGGCAAACTTGCTCTTTACCCAGCCTATCAACGATTTTGCCCTGCGGGTGTTACCAAACGGGGATATCATCGCGGATTATCACTGGTCTTTCATCGACATTGTTCCGAGAAAGGGGATGCTCGTAGCCCAAAACCTCGGAATTGATTTGGGCTTACGGGACTTTATGACGGGCGATGGTTTCGGGGTGAAGGACCGCGAATCGATCGCTCCATCCGAAAATGCCGAGAAGAAGGTAGAGGAGATGAGCCGTAGGTTTGAAGATGTGAGGAGAAAACTACGGACTCTGAAACGGGGCGGGCAGTCCCTCCAAGGAAAAGCGGACAGAAACATGTTCGCCAGAGAAACCCTCCGAACCCAGAGCCTTTCAACCGCCGCCTCTAAAAAGAGAGCGCACTGCCTACGGGCCTACGGACATAAAGCCACTGCCGCCATTTTGGGAGCACTTAGCACCCGTACCGGGGCCCCCTCGAATCACAGCTATTTCGGTGCGGTCCATGTGGAAAAGCTCGAAAACTATACCACAAATGCCAACCAGTTCATGGCGGAAGAGAAAAACGAGTGGCACCGCGGCATTATTGAACGATTTGAGCATAAAGCACCCCGGTTCGGCGCTATAACCATCAGGCACGGGGCATCCTATACCACCAAAGCCTGTTCGTTTTGCGGCAAGGAGGCAATCAAAGGATACGTGGTAAAGAAAGGGGAGAAGGGGGTCCGATTTTACCATTCTCCCGGCCCCGGATTTACTAATGAGCGCGGGCTAGAGGAATTGTCTCCCGATAAAATGGAAACCCCCAATAAATGGGTATGGATGGCAATTGAAAAAAAATCTTTCACAGATAAGAAGTTTTTTAAAAGCAACCAGGGAAATCTTCTAAAGTGCCCTCATTGCAATGATGAGGAGCGAAACCCCTTTATTGACCGGGATGTCAATGCCGCCATCAATTTAAGGAGGTACAATCCCTTGGAGTTCAACATAACCAGATTGGGGATATGGGTGGATAGATACATGTCCCGCGAGCAAAAGGCTTCTGCCAAGGATAGAGCCCGCCAGTATTGGAGATATATGAAGGATTTTCACTCCCGCGCCTTTAACTTTATTAATGCATGGCGGTTCGGGGGCATCACCGCGACGGGGGATGGGAGTGGGGCCAAAGAACCGTCCTTTGTAAGGCGGAAGGAATTATTCGGTAATATGGAAACGTATTTAGGCCCGGAGAAGGGGCTGAACATCTCTCAATATTTGATTGGAAATTCGGTTGTGAGTCAAAACAATTTTAGGAATTATGCATATTTTCAGGATTTTGACAGGCGCACCGAAAAGTTCGCGAATAATCTCGTTGCTCTCGGAGAGAAATGTTCCAAATATTCGTACCCCAGGGTTGAAAAGATTTTTCTGAAATATCTCGTAAATATTGCCTACCCCGATGTCATGAAAGCCTTGAACAAAGAGGGGGCCGATGGAGAAGAACTTCTCCAAAATATCTTCGACAGACAGAGGAGA
>CAZEPC010000148.1:0-10399 GCA_964513765.1 uncultured archaeon | reverse complement strand
TCGAGCCGTCCAAGATGATCCCATACATAGTGTTCGCAGAGCATTTATTGTCCGAAAGGGTGTTGTTATTACTCGAGGAACTCAAGTGAATCCCACCGTTGTAGTTCCCTGGGGTGGGAGACCAAATGAGGTTGTTCGAGCAGTTATTGCTCAAAAGGGTGTTATTGGTCGATTCCCGCAAGAAAATCCCGTCCCATTCGTTGTTCGAACAATTATTGCCCGAAAGGATGTTATTGCTCGAGGATCTCAAGTAAATCCCTCTCCCGGTGTTCGTCAATTCATTATTTTCCATCTTCACATTTTCGCAATATTCAATATGGATGCCATCAAAGCTTTCCATGAAATTCTCATCGAAAATTGTACAGTTGCGGATGGTAAGGTGGGCATTGGTATTCGAAAGGTTAATTCCGTGGCCCGTGCTGGCATTAATAATATAATCTTCTATAATATATGGATCCGCCTCAGTACCGCTGCCCATGCAAAATGCTTCCAATTCGGCATCCCCGTTAAGGGAGATCGGGGCGTGATTGGAGGCGGCCTTTGGACTTTTCCAGTCTATACTTTGTTCATTTTGAGGGATGGTGTTCTCCTTATCTGTTTGGGGAAAAAGTAGTGAGATATTCAGCAGTAATCCGAGCGATGTAAAAAAGAACAATATTAATAAAGATGTGTGCTTCCGTGGCTTTTTCATCTGTTTTTTCAAAGTTATATGAAGATGCATTCTCATTCACTTTATTTGGTATAATTGTATTTAAACATTGGGATTGAAGTATAGGATCCATAAAAAATATTTTAGAACTGAAGTGTAAGTGCATTTATAACATCCATCGGAATACACTTTTGGAATACATTTTTTCCTAAATATTTATTTTCTTAAATGGGATCCTGAACCGAAATTTTATAAGAATAAAAAGAGTTACGAATGATTATTTATTACCCGTGTTTATTATACATAGAAAAATCCAAATATCTTTTTTTGATTTTAACTTTTAAGAATAAAAATACGCGGTTTTTACTATGAATGTAAAAAAAAATTTACACGAAAATGATACTATACAAGAAAAAGGAATTAAAAAATCCCACGCGGAGAATTCCGATAAAGATGAAGATGTATATGTGAGTAAAATACAAAATTTCAAGAAAAAATTATCGGCATTAGTTGTAATTATTTTCATCGTAAGCATGGGTCTTTCGGTATTATTCGGAACTTTTGACGTAGTTCCTGCCGGGAGTGTAAGAATTGCTGCTGAACCAAGCGGGGATGTTAAAGGGCCGATATCTGCAGGTTGGCATTTTGGATGGTGCAATCCGTTTGCAAAAAGATATGATTTTCCAACAACGGTCCAATCGGTTCATTTTGCTGCGATGCATTGCGATACCCTCGATGGACATGTAAATTTAGATCTCACCATAAAGTACCAAATTCCAAAAAATAATGTAATTGATCTATTCCATAAGTACGGGATGAATTATGAAACAGGAATTAAAAGCGTAATACAATCCGCCTTTAGGGACGAATTCAGTCAAGAAGGGATGAGAAGCGTTGCTCTTGAGAATAGAAGTGCCATTCAGGCAAATTGCCGGGAACAAATTAAGACAGAAGTTGAGGAACATTACTTTGTTCAATTTCACGCACTTTTGGTAGAGAACATCAAGTTGCCTGGGTCATTTTCAAATGCGCAAATCCAAACCGAGATTGCCTACGAAGAACTAAGGGCGGCAAATATCACCCGACAAATCGAGATATTAAATGCAACCACAATGGCAGAAATCTCTCAGATCGAATCAGAGGCTTTGGCCAATGCCACACTTATTGAAGCTAATGCCACCGCGGAGGCCATAGATATTATTGTGCAAGAATTAAATGTGACCGGAAACTTAACCGAGGATGACGTACTCACTTATCTTTCGATCCAATCTTTGGAGGATTATGCAGAATATGGAAATGTACTTATCATCTCAGATGGATCTACTCCTTTCATAATCGATGTACAAGAATAAGGTGGGTATATTAAAAATGACGAAAACTCAAAATGAAGATCCAAATATGCAAAATAAACCATCCCCCGAAAAAATGAATAATAATAAAGATAAGGGGGAAACTTATGAGAATTCCACACTTGAACCTAGGTCAAGTGAGATCCAAGATACTGAAGGATTAGAAAAATCAGAACATGAACAAGAAGAAGGGGATCTCGAGACTTTTATCAATCCCGATGAATTACCCCAAGATTCCCGGACGATATGGGCAATCCAAAGGTTTTTCTTATTCTCGGTTATCTTGACCGTGTTTAAAATCTGGGTATACTATTTATCCGGGGGCGATTTCATGTCGCTTAAAGCTATTGCAATCGATGCAGCTTTAGACTTGGCAGTTTCAGGATTGGGGATCTATTTAATTCAATGGCAAACAAATATCATTAAGAAAGTACATAAAGGATCCCAGGAGATAAAAGTAAACTCCAACGGGGCGATGGGAATTGCGGCCATCCAAGGTTTACTCCTGTTTATTGGTGGGTTGGTGATCTTTATTCAATCAATCCTAAAACTGAGAATGGAAACTGCTTATGCGGACACCGGCTCCGTGGGTTTAACAAATCAATATTCTATTTGGAGTGCGTTGATGCTTTCTCTAATCATGACAGTTAAGTTTTATATGTTCTTTTGGTCCCAAAGGGATGCGAAAATCACCCAAAATGTGGCCTTAAAGTCTTTTGAGATGAATTTACGCATCGATCTTATTACAATCATCGCCACTTGGATTATGTTGCTCCTAACTTCCTTCTGGTATTATCCTTGGATAATTTTGGATGCTATAATCGGAATCTCAATTGGAATTTGGATGATCATTCAAGGCTGGAAATATCTCTATCCTCTTATCAAGTACTTACTCGAGAATGAAGAGTTATTTGAGGAGGAAAGTGAAGGGAGAGAAAAGGGAGAAAAACAAGAAAAAAAAGAAGATGCCGAAAAATCAACCCTGGAAAAAGATGATGAGCAAAAAGATAAGGAAGATAAACACGATAAAAATGAGAGTAGGGATGAAAAACCCAAAACCGAGGAAGATGAAAGTGAAGAACTCATATCAAAATTAAAGGAAAAGCTTGAGGAGAATGAGCAGTTAGTTCCCTTACTCAAGACTCTTCTAAACTCCGTTAATGAAAAAGATACATAATATTTTTTCCGATTTTTTCCGATTTTTAACATTTCTCAAATGTTGATCTAGTTTCTCCTTTAGGGACAGGGTGTGTTCAATTATAATCTTGAATAATAATGGTGCCGTTTGGAAATATCTTCACATAGCTTGGTTCTACATGTTGCCACGCCCCATCATTCACAATCACCTTCCCCTCGGTTAAAGACCGCGATTTCACATGGGTGTGACCGAAAATTACGTGATTAATCTCCCGAAAAAAATCTTTTTCGATGAATTTGATTACCCTTTGGTCCATATCTTGTATCTTTTTGAAACCTTGAATTACTTCATCGGTTTTAATCATTTTAGTTAATGTTCCCAAATAGAAATCTTTATTGATGAATCCTTTGGCTCCCTTGTAGCCTTTTTTGGCAATTTTCTTTATGTCTTTGCCAACTCCTTTAAAGAATCGTGTCGTTTTACGACCAAATTTTTTTATTTTCCCCTTTTTGGTTTCCTCGGGCTCTTTAACATCGTATCTTTGATTATCTTTGTGATCTTGTGACTTTCCCCATTTATCTTCAGCATATTGATGGGGATATTCTTCTTCATCACCATCATTCTTTTTCGTTTTTTCCTCCTTTTTTTTCATTTCCTTTTCCCATTGCTTTGAGATACTATCCCAAATCTCCTTTCCTATTGATGTTGTTTTTTTTACTATATTCCTCACCCCAATTTTATTGTAAAAGGTGTTTATACGGTCTTTTGTAGTGGGCGAGGATTTAAAGAGCGGATTCCAAATTACTTCACCTGCTGATTTCGATTCTGCTTTGAAAAACTGATAGCCGTGGCAAAAAATAAATTTAAAGGGATGGGTGGTGGTTGATTTTCCTATTATTATCGGTCTCAGATTATTGGGCATTTTATTGGGTATTTGATATTTGGAGTCAAAAAGATTCAGCTCCCACTCGGGTTCGGGCTTATTGGTATTATTAGTAAGTGTAACATATTGACAGAAATTTCTCTTGTTTAAGAATTTCGCCTTATAATCATATTCTTTTAGGATATTCTGGAATGTGTTAATAAATTCTATCTTTCTGGGTGTAAATTCCTTGTCCCAATCCCCGGTGACCGAGACTTCATGGTTTCCCAAGGTAATTATTATTCGGATACCCTGTTCATAAATCTGATCTAAGAGTTTAAGGATATGGATGAACTCCCTGGATATGGTCTCAAATGTGCTCATCATCACATCAAAGATATCTCCCAAAATAAGGAGGACTTTTATTTTCTTTTCTTTATGTTTATTTCTTTTCGCGGATTTTAATATCTCCTTCAAGAATTTTTCAAATAGATCGGGATGACTGGCACCTCCTCCCAAATGTACATCTGAGGTGGTTATAATAAAAGGCAATTCTTCGGTATTCTCCACGATTGATCCTCCCTAATTATTAAATTTCGTTCGTAATTGATTCTGATTTTATGAATTCCTTAAGTTAGAAAAAGATAGGGCCTAAGAAAAGAATTTGTGTAGGAGCCTTGAAAACAATTTTTTATCAAATATCTGAGGATATTCCAAGGGCAATTCTTGTAAAATGAATTTATTTGCCATAATAGATCTGTTGGTTTGCTCTAAAGCCTTTTTTGTGTAATTATTTTTGATGATTTTTACTTTAGGATATATCTCTTTTATATTTTTCAAAACCTTTTTGAGATCTGGATAGGTCGAGTCTTCGTGGGTGAGACAGCTTTTTGGGATATTTGTATTGGTATTGAGAAAGATAGTTCCGTTATCCTTAAGATAATGAAGATTTCTAATCATCTCTAGAGAATCCAAAGCGATCATGAGATGAATTGATTGTAGTTTTGGTGAAGGACTAAGAATTGAAAATTTAGAGGAACTCTCAGATAATTTATCTTGATGATCTCCCATTTGAAATTTAATATAGGAAAAAACCGAACCTTCCCTCTGGGATACTCCCCTACTTTCAGAGGATCTAAGATTCACGACATTAGAATCTAAAAAACCGTATTCCATTAATATTTTGCCCATAGTGATAACACCCATGCCGCCTACTCCAACAATTATAATCCTAAACTGACTCGGGATAGAAGTCCTCTCATTATCCGGTATTTCTCTGGTTTTATTAATTATTTTTGCTCATCCTCTCGTCCATAATTTGTTCTTTAATCTTATCAATCCGTGGTTCGGTCGGATTAAGGTGAGTCTTGAATATTGCGTGGTTGGGACAAACCTCCAAGCAGCTAAGACAAAACTCCCCCATACAGCGGGATTCATCTATATAATATTTATCCTCGGATTCTTGGATTGCGGTGCATCCTAAAACCTCAAAGCATTCATCGCATTTGGTGCAGAAATCCGAAATATTTACCTTTATCTCGGAATGTTTTCCTTTTAGATTCTTTTTCAGAAATTTGATTCTTCTTCCTTTATGTAGGGCACATTCGGCATTTACGAGTGCGAATTTCAACCCAGGTATGCGAAATAGCCTTTGAAATGATCTTTTCATCCTTTCTATTGAATACCCATCCAATTCTTTTATCGGAAAATTTCCTAAGCTTTTAAGAATCTTTTTTATGGATATCGTTCTTCTCGAATGTTTAGTAAATCTTACGTTATTTTTCACCAATTGATGATTGGCTGATTCTTCAATAACAGGTTGTTGTGTCGCGGGTGTGGAAGGAGAATCTTGATGGCCTGTCATGGCTGTGTAATAATTATTGAGAATGAGAACTAAGACATTAATATTTTTCTGTGCCAAATTAATGATTGGCTGGATGCCGGAATGAAAGAATGTGCTGTCCCCAATCATTGCAATTAAATGCTGTTTTTCTTGATCCATGCTCCGACCGATCCCATTTGCGATTCCAACGCCGGCACCCATGCAGATTAAATAATCCATTGTACCGTAAGGCTCAGACATGCTCATGGTATAACACCCTATATCTCCTCCATATACGGGTTGTATCCCCGTTTCCTTTTTGTATCTATTACTCGCCCTCTTAAGCGCGTAGAATACGTTGCGGTGGGAACAACCCGGGCAGAAGGTAGGTTCCCTAATCGGTAACTCTTTTTGGATCCCTTTAATCATTTGTATTTGTTCTTTTTTGGATAGAATATCTTGAAACTCTTTGATTATTATCCTTGATTTTTCTATATTTAGGGGTTTCGCCAATGAATCAATTATTATATCCTCAGAAAGCCCCCCAATTCTGGGGAATGCGCTTTTTCCGATTATTACTGGTTGATCCGAAATTTTAGATTGAGATTGCAAATCATATATAATGTTTTTAATTTGATTTTCTATGAAATCCTCTTGTTCTTCCAATATAACCAGAATTTCGGCTTTGCTTTCTTGCAAAAATGATAAAACCAATTTTTCACTCACAGGATAAATCAATTTTAATCTAAGGGCTGAAAGCTCAATCCCCAAGCATCTTTGTATTTCTAAAAGGTAGCTCCAGCATATACCCTCTCCAATAAATGCAATCCTTTTGTTTTCGGATTTTTTTCTTTTTTGTTCCCCGCCTTTTTTAGTTATAGGAAGGCTGCGATTGTTCTCATTTTCTGTATTCACTTGGATCCTAAAATTAGTGTTGGGGGAGATTATTTTTTCGTAATATTTATCGGAGATTTTTTGTTCTTTTAATTCATCGATGATGGAAAAGAGTGTATTTTGATTTTTTTGAGCCCAATGGATGGCATTTAGGAATTTATCGGGATCTTTGATAAATTTACGATATGTTCCCATATGTTTCATATTTTCTATTCTCTTTTCTCTCTCAGGATCGGGCGTTTCTAATTGAACTAAACCGGAAGAATGATTGAGTAATGCAGGACTATATATCATAATAGGTAAAGATAAGTATTCTGAAAGTTCAAATCCCAATTTCACAAAATCCTTACATTCTTGTACAGAACTTGGGGTTAAAATTGGGAGTTTTGAATGGAGCGAAAATAATCTCACATCTTGGGCATTGGTGGATGATTTAATTTCGGGATCCCCTCCACATATAATAAGTAATCCCGCTTTTCGGTTGCCTTGAACTCCCGAGTACATAACGGAGTGAAGTGCATCTGAAATAACATTCATACCTAAGTGCTTAAAAGCTACTGCTGCTCTAACTCCCGTCCATGCGGCACCAACAGCAGCTTCAAAGGCAACTTTTTCATTTACAGATAGATCATATTGGTATTGTGGTCGTTTTTGCGAGAGATTATTCCAAAGATCCCCTATTTCGGAAATCGGGGTGCCTGGATACATGGATAAAAATGACACGCTTGCCTCAAATAGACCTCTGGCATAAGCCTGATTGCCCGTGAGAATGATAGGATCCTCTTGGACATCTGTGAAAAGTTCTATGGGTGTATTGATTCTTGATTGGTAGGCATTTTTTTTCATGTTCTTTCACTTTATCCAAGGGATTGCTTAGTATATTCCTAATAATCCCTTATCGTTGATGCTTAATATATTTTCCTCCCGTATTTATCAGATAACGAGCATTGCATAAATAAATTGGTTAAATTTGGGGAGAGATCGTACCAATCCAGTGGATAAAAATTCCGTTTTTATTATTTTATTCATTATTCAAGAGTATCCGGATCAATTCCGAGAGATTTTAATTTTTTACGGTACAATTCGGTTTGCTTTATAATTTCTTGTTTTTCTTGCTCAACTTGCTGTTTTTCTTGCTCAACTTGCTGTTTTTCTTGCTCAACTTGCTGTTTTTCTTGCTCGATTTTCTTTTTTTCCCTTTCTTTTTTTTGCCTTTCCCTCTCCAATTTTTCAATTCGCTTTTCTAAGCTCACAATTTTCTGCGACATTTTAATCACCTTCAAAATATTATATATCAACTCAAATTTAAAATCTTTTTCTTGATATCCACACTCCTTCTCAACCACTTTTTGTGCTTTAGAAATAGCTTCAAGAATTATAGATGCTCTTTTAGGGGCATTACTATACATTTTCAGTATTCTGTTGTCCATCATTGCAACATGTATTATATTAGTAGGTGTGTTTTTTCGTCCCTGGAGTATCGAGTCATTTTGAGCAACTGGGGCATTATCTTTATTAGTTTTGAGATATGAAATACCAATTACTCCATAGATATATCGTAATGAAAAATAATCCTCTAATCTCGCTTTTTGTAGTAAATTTCTTAGTGACCTCCCAGGATCTGAGTGAGGAGCAGTGAACATTTTCATTTCCGTAAAAATATAACCCCGATGAATGTTCTTTGAAATATTCTCTTGAACTGTCCTTTCCTTTGGTGTATTTCCTCCTCCACTCAGTGAGGGGAATAATGAAACTTGGATTGCGGCATCTACTTCGGCTTTATAATACTTAAATGTGCCATCTGGATTTTTAGCATCTAGCCGTTTTGTATCGATATTGGGATAATCCTTTTTAAATTGGTCCCAATCAGCCTTTTTATCAAGAGTGAGGTAAAGATTAAATAAAGGTCTGGATGATGGAGTAAATATTGCCTTAAATACCCGCCTTACCAATTTATCGGCGGTGCGCCTCTGATTATGTGCCCGAAACTCAAGAAATCGATTTAAAAAATTATCCACATGTTTTCCATAGAGCGAAAATAGTACTAGACAATCTGATATTCGGGAGTGTATTATCTTCAGATTCCTGGAATCGGGAAGCATTTTTACTTCATTTAAAATGGGGGTTATATAATCTCTGTTCTCCCGTGATCCCATATAATTGTTCTTTATTCCATTCTATTTAAAGCTATATTTTTTTCTGAGCATTAAACATCTAATACTTCATAACTTGGGAAATAGCCAATAAGATCCGATCAAAAAGAAAAATGCCTTAATTAAGATTTATCTTTTTTGTTGTCCTATATTAGATAATGGATTTTGATGTAATCATTGTTGGTGCCGGGCCTAGCGGTTCAACCCTAGGGAGAGAACTTTCAATAAATGGTGTATCTGTTCTTTTGATTGATAAATCTAGGTTTCCGAGAGACAAGACATGTGCGGGGGGCTTAATGTCCCATGCCCTTAGAGACTTTCCGTATATCGAGGATTTTATCAATTGTATCAACACAAGTTTAAAATGTGTTTCTCCCAATATGGATACCAGTTTTGAAGTGAATACCGATGTGCCTTTAATGGCAATGACCGGCGGAAGAGCTCAATTTGATTCCGAATTATTAAATCTCGCAAAGAAAGAGGGTGCCGCGTTACGGCTGGGGGAAAAAGTTAGTTCCGCAAAAATTAGGGAAAATTTTGCCACCGTTACATTAGAGGATGGTGAAGTATTAAAATCTAAGATTATTATTGGGGCTGATGGTGCTAGCTCTGTTGTTGCTAAATCCTTGGGGATTGGAATAATGAACAATCCAGATAAATTCGGTATTGGAATTGAGGCCGAAATACCTCTCAGCGTAAAAGCTTGCAATCGGCTTTACGGAAAAGACCGGCAAGTTTCTCTTTATCTATATTATGGTGGTCTTCAAGGTTATGGGTGGGTTTTTCCCAAAAATAATTCTGTAAATGTTGGGTTGGGCGCCAGTTTCCGACAAGGAAATCGTTTAAAATCAACTTTCCAGAAATTCATCGAGGATCTTAAAAAAGATGATGTATTGCCAAGTGAAGTTCCGCCATATGAATGTAAATGCGCTCCCTTACCCATTACCGCCCCGACTCACAATTGTTACACGGAAAGGGCGCTATTAATCGGGGATGCTGGCGGCTTCTGCTCTGCCTCAACGGGAGAGGGCATCTATTACGGGATGCTAAGCGGAAGAACGGCGGCTAATGCGTGCTTGAGATGTTTAGATTTAGATCAATACTCCAAATTGAGTATGAAATATTTTTATAAGTTAAGTTGGAAACTTTTCGGTGAGGAACTTAACTACCACTATCTGGTGCGGAAGAAGGTGTTGAATAATGAAAGACGGTGCAGAAAAGCGGTTAATTGGGCCAAACAAGATGAGAAATTAAAAAAGATCTTTTCCTCCTTCCTAACGGGACAGCAAAATGTAAAACGAATTCCGTTGAAGATGGCATGGCATTACATTCGCTGCAAATTTAAGGAAAAAATGGGGAAATTTGATAAGCCTCAAGCCGATGCTGAGTTTGAGAGGCAATTAGATTTATAGTATGCCACAAAAATTAACAATAATTAACAATAATTAACAATAAATAGCAATAAATAACTTTAAACAACAATAAATAGCAATAAATAACTTTAAACAACAATAAATAGCAATAAATAACTT
>CAZEPC010000147.1:0-10454 GCA_964513765.1 uncultured archaeon | reverse complement strand
TTCTGGTATTGGGGGTAAAAAGTCCTTGCTGTCCTCAAATTCAATCCTTGTGACTGGCTTTGATGTATGGGATAACTCGAATCCTCCATAGGCTGGAAACATGGGGAGAAGTACATCCTCATTTTCTGTGACTCTATATGCCATGATCACCGAATCATAAATCTCTTGGTGGGATGCCAAAAATTGTATCATTACCCCGCTATCTCTCATATTGATAATATCACTAAAATCGGCCCAAATATTCCATGGTGGCGCTATCCCTCTTGAGGCAATGGTACAAACCAAAGGCAATCGCGTACCTGCTGCCCAATGGACCATTTCGGCCATATATAAAAGCCCTTGGCCGCTGGTCGCAGTATAACATCGGGCTCCTGCAATACTTGCCCCGACTAAGGCGCCCATTACACTATGTTCCGATTCCATCTTTACATATTCTACATTTTGTCCCCGATTAATGAATTCTTCCTCGCCTACCAATTCGCTTATTTTTTCTACAACGGTTGTCTGAGGTGTTATAGGGAATGCGGTGACTACTTGACTATTTGCATCCATAGCACCATACGCTGCCGCATAATTTCCCTTAAGTGGTCCTTCCCAAAACTTTCTTTCTGTCATTTTATTTATCCTCCAATTTCATTTCTATTGCATCCTTTGGACATTCTTTCGCACAAATTCCGCAACCTTTACAATAAACATAATCAATTATGTAAATCTCTTGTTCTTTATCCCATTCTACCGTCCCTTCGGGGCAAAACATATAGCAACGTCCGCATTTTATACAATTCTCTTGATCTATGACAGGTTTGTAGGTTCTCCAATCACCCGTCTCCCCTATTGCTCCTTTTTGTGGTATTGAAACAGGAATAGGGGGCAGTTCGCTGAAACCATCGTAACATTGTACTAAGGGTCGTTTGCCACGGGGCGCTCTAATTTTTTCCCATGATTTTTCTTTATTTTTTTCTTTACTCATTTTCTTCACTTTCTCCTATTTTATGTAAGTTTATGTACGGCTTTTGCCGCTTCTTGTGTGGCTTTATAGTTTAATTTTCCTTTTGAGCCAAACTTCTTAACTAAAATATCTTCCATTATACTCAAATCAATATGGCCCGTTACTTTCGCATATGCGCCTAAAATGGGTACGTTCAGAACAGGGGAACCCGCAACGAGTAAATCCAATCCCAGAGATATCTTTGTGGCGTCAATTGCCCAGACTTCTACACCATCTGGAAATTGTGATGTATCCACTTTTTCCTTGGTGTTTAAGATGACTATCCCTTTATGAATTTGATCTAAAACTCCCGGTAAGTTTAGGAGGCTCATATCAAATATAATTGAAATATCCGGATCGGATACTGCTGAATAATCTTTAATCTCTTTTTCGTTAGATAGTTTCACAAATGCTTTTATTGGTGCTCCCCTACGCTCTGCTCCGATTATAGGGATGCTTAATACATCCTTGAAACCGCTGAAATAGGCAAAATCGCATAAAAGCTCTCCTGCGGTTATTGCTCCTTGTCCTCCTCGGCCATGGATGATGATCTCGTAAACTTTCTCTTGTTCGCTCATTTTCATCATTTTGAATCATTATGTTCTCATTTTCAATATGAAAAATTGTAAATTTTATCTTTTTGAAAATTTTTTTTCTAGTAATTGTTTGTTTTTTTGAATTATAAATCCATTTTTCCTAAAATAACGAAAAAAACTTAAAATTATACAAATTTTCAAAAACAATAAATGATTCACTAAGGTATGGGGACCCCAAATACTGAGAAATTTGAGGAGAAGAAAACCTCACTTGATAGAAAAGACGGAAAGTATGAATTACCCAAAATCGAGGAAAACATCAATTGTCCAGTATGCGGAGCGAAAAAAGCTTTTGGTATGACGAGAACGGTGTATCATTTGCCCGATGGAGATGATATTTTGATCCTTTTATTAGAATGCGAGAAATGTGATTATAAAAATAGAGATGTCCTTAGTTTGTACAGTTCCTTTAAACCCGGTGAATATCATCTCACTATTGATGATGGGAACTTCGATCACAAGGTATTTCGAGGTGCATCCGGTGATTTAATTATTGAAGAAATTGGCATTGAGATCGAAAGGGCTGAGGGTGCCAGGTTCGAATACACTAATATTGAGGGGATTATGCAGCGGATTGAACAACAATTGGAATTCTTCTTGGATACAACTCCCCATACCACGAAGGAATGGGAACAAGCAAATGAATGCAAAAAAAGATTTAACGCCTGTCTTTCTGGGGAGATGGATTTTACTGTTGTACTTAAAGATCCCGAAGGAGGGTCATATATATCCCCAACGGATGATGAAAAATTGGAATTTATCCCCTATAAAACGAAAAGAAGAGAAGTAAAAAAAAATAGGAAATCCTCTAATAATTCTTAAAGATATATCCACCCAATAAGACCTTAAGGTATCTCTCTATTGTTTTGATTAATATATCTAATCTATTATTTTCGGTTTAACCGCCGTCTTCTTTCTGTGCGGCCTCTTCCATGGCCTTTTTAACTTTCTCAAGCTTCGCCAATCTTTCTTTCTTTTCTTTTTCAATCTGAGCTTTTTCTTCTTCAGAAAGTTTTTTCATCTTTTGTTTCTGTTCTTTAAGTTCATCAGCAGAAATGGTTTTTTCATTATCAGACATTTTTTTTAGCCACCTTTAAAGGTTTGTAGATTTAAATTAGTTAGATGTAAAAAAATTGAACTTCTTTACATTTGTTTGTTGAATTACTTATTATTTATTATTATGGGCTTTCAACCTAAAAAAATATTCTTTTCAAAAATCCTTTTTTAAATAAATTAATTTACCTTTTAAATAGATATTTCTTTTGCTAAAATCTTTCAATTTATATGAAAATGATGCTCAAGTTCGCTGATTGTTTTGAATGTGAAAAATATCAACAAAAAATATTTTTTACCCATTTAAATCAATCTTACAATCAATTTTTCCAGAAAAAAAATCTTTTAGTTGTTGAGGGTCGTAATTTTCCAACCTAACTCGAATTAAGACTTTCTCTTTTTTGGAGATTTGTTTTTTTAACTTAAGACGAATTACCCATTTGGGTAAATGAATAACCGCAAAGATAAGTGGGACTCCAATAACCACAAAGCATAAAAGTGCGGCAATTATGAACCATTTTTTCTTATTAACCTCTTTAATGGTAATGGAATCAATAGAATCATATGAGAGATACCTTGCTTTATGAAACTCGGAGCTAAACTTAATTTTTTCCTCTCCGTTATGAAAGATGATTTCCTTCCCGTAGGTTTCCCCTTCCACTTTCACAGGTTCAAAGTATCTTTCTTCTATTTTACATGTATTTTTACCTATTTCAATGGCCATTTGTTAATACTCCTT
Organism: uncultured archaeon; assembly: GCA_964513765.1. Lineage (GTDB taxonomy): Archaea > Asgardarchaeota > Lokiarchaeia > Sigyniarchaeales > Promethearchaeaceae > CAZEPC01. The sequence continues at coordinate 7,078 of CAZEPC010000147.1, read as the reverse complement.
GTTTTTAATTTGATTTATATGGTTATTGCATGACTCTATCCAATATAGGGATTCTAGACTATATCCAATAAAGGATTCGCCATAATATAATTATTAGGATTGCCTCGAAGATGATTGTCCATTTTTGGTACATGTATTTATTCTCTCCAAAAAAGAAATTGGAAATTTTATCAATTAAAGGGTGGATAATTCCTTCTTTTTTAAGCAAACCCCTGATAATTCCCCAATCAATAATATCTACCAAAATACTAAAGATTATGCCAATCCAATACTCTCTTCCAAAAAGGATAATAATAATCAGAGTAAGACTATAAATCATGAGATGATAACTTACCCAGAAAGGATCATTCCAATCCGCCTTTGGGGGATGATATGTGAATCGGGAGAAACAATCAATAATAAAATGAGAGAAAAACGCACTGATAATGATTATAGATATTCCAAATGCTCCTCTAAATTGTGAATGTTTTAGAACGGCTTTTTGGATTATGATGCCTATAAGAAGATGTGTTGGTGCTTGCATATTAAATAAGATAAAGATCGATTTCCCTTATTTTTACCTATTTTTCCCTATTTAACTGATTTGCGAAAAAAGTCCCCATTCCTTTAGGGTGCGGCAAGAAGTTACGTGGCAAAATTCAGAAAAAAAAAACTGACCATTGCATCAACCAATGCGAGGCTATCCATACGGGCGATGATGGTAACGTCGTGGTCCGAAGCTAGGGTGATAATGCAGCCCTGAGAGGGAGTAGCGCCCTCAATTAGTGGGAGCTAACCTGCTTTCGCATGAGAAACGAACGTGAAGACTCATTTAAACCTCGTTAATGGGGGCAAGACACTGCAACGATTGTCTTGTAAGTAAGGATAAAGGATCCGTGCTCCTAAATCACGGATTTGTTGATTGGTTACCTTCGTTTAGTTGGGAATGCTTTAGAACGGCTTTTTGGATTATGATTCCTATAAGAAGATGTGTTGGTGCTTGCATATTGAAGCCTCCCTGCCCTAAAGGACGGGAATTCCTACGAGTCCGCTAAACTTTTGCTGGTGAGCGTATATTAGGGCAGTGTGTCGTAGAAAATCCTTTCCATTGCTGTAAAAAGGATTCCTCCTTCAAAGAGGGTTGATGCGATAGGTCATCGGATCTATTTAATTTTTGAATCTTAGACAATGTAAAGAAACAAACGGTAATAAAAAATAAAGAGCCAGTGAAGGGAGTTGAACCCTTGGCATCTTGATTACGAATCAAGCACTCTAGCCAACTAAGTCACACTGGCGAGATTAAAATTTCCCTAAAATCTGGAATTTTTTTCTACTAAATTAGTTAAACAAGGAAAAAATTAAAAATTTTTGAAAAACCCTCTTAATCAAAGAAGAATTAATGGGTAGTAGCAATAAGCATGAACAAACAGAAATGGAAAAGCTTGAGGTTTGAGTTATGAAGAAAGTCAAAGATGTGGGAGAGCAAAATTTAATAAAAATGGTGACCGATATTATAGGTTATTGGGGTAACGATATTATCCAGGGAAATGATGATGTGTTTGGGGTACCCGCCCCTTGTGAACCCGATATGGCACTTATTCTCAATAGTGACATGCTCGTGAGTACTACCGATGTCCCTAAAGAGATGCCTCTTTTTGAAGTGGGAAGGAAAGCGGTGGTCATGGCTTGTAGTGATTTGTTTGTGAAAGGGGTGGTCCCAAAATGGGCAATTATTTCTCTGGGTGTTCCAAAAACCCTCGATATTGAAGGGGATTTTGGTTTTAAATCTCTAATTAAAGGGATAGTTGAACAGTTCTCCCAATTTCATATTGAATATATTGGGGGAGATTTAAATGAATCCAAAGAGATCATTATTGATACAACCATTATGGGGTATATTTTAAAAGACCATCTTATCCTCCGAAAGAGTGCGATTCCAGGGGATTTAATCTATACCACTGGCGATTATGGTCTGAACGGATTGGCCCTTAAAATGCTCTTAGAAGATGAATATTACTTACCCGAGAAATATGATAAAAATACCAAAAACAAGATTTTGAAGAGCGTTTTCCATGTATCTACGGATCCACTAACTGGACCTGCTATTGCAGAGCAAAAATTAGCTCATGCTTCCGCCGATTCCTCTGATGGATTGATAAAAACACTCATTCAAATATCAGAAGCCAGCGGGGTAGGAATTGAACTCAATTGGGCAGAGGTCCCTAAATCCCCTCTTTTACTCGAAATCTCGAATGATGACAGCAGGCTTGATTTAGAATCTCTTGTCCTCTCCACCGGCGAGGAATTCACCCATCTTTTTTGCATTCCCCCAGAGAATGAAAATATGATTTCCCAAAAATTTGGAAACACATTGAAAAAAATTGGGAAAATTACACCCAAAAAAGGCAAAAATCATCTGATTTATCCAAATGGTCTTCAAAAAAAGCTTGAAGAGATTGGGACAGGTTTCAATCATTTTGTGTAAATGATGATGGAAAAGAAAATGAGGGGAATTAAATCGTTTCATTTTAAAACAATTGGGTTTTTTATTATTTACAAAAAGAAGAAACGAAAGAAAGAGAAAAGATCATGAATTCCAAGAAAACCGCAATATGTACATTATGTATAGGCGATTATGCAGAAAAATTTGCGCAGTTTTCATTTCCCGCGTTTAAAAAATACGCGGATCGGATGGGTGCAGATTTCATTGTATTCGATGAGATGAAAGTTAATTATATGGATACCAAACATATTAACCCTGTGAAATTTGAAAAGTACCAAGTCTATGATCTTTTAGATAAGAAGGGATACGACCGTGTGGCATTTTTTGATGTTGATATCTTGATCACGCCCCATGCCCCTAATATTTTTAACGAAATTCCCTATAAAGCCATGGGAGGAGTTTTTGAGGATATCGGTTTTAATAAAAAAGACCGGCGGAAAATCATTGTAGAATGCCAGAAGGTTTTGGGTGACGTGAACTGGAATAAAGGGTTTCTGAATTCGGGGGTTTTTGTAGTATCCAAAATCCACAAGGAGGTCTTTAAGATGATATGGGAATATGGAGTATATGATGATTCAGAGCATAAATATGAACAAACAAATACACAATGGTATATGAGGAAATTTTGCCTCGACCATGGGGATCCTGAAGTAAAAATCATTGAATTGTCCCATAAATGGAACTTTACTGGACCAATGCGAGTTTTCCATGGTCCATTTCGTAAAAGGGCGTATGTGATCCATTATGCAGGCAAAGGGCTTTTTCATGGAAAATCCCGATTAAAACAAATGGAAAATGATTATCATCATTTTTACAGAGATATGCCAGAAAAATCTAAGTCATAAGCTTATTTTTTCTTAAAAGCCTAGATACAAATGATGGGATCAGAAAAAAAGGACGATTTCGATAAATTTGTTGAATCACTCCAGGCTGAAGTAGATGCACAAGACCGAAAAGATTTTTCAGAATATGCCCTATCGTTGGGGAAAAAGCCCTATAAATGCGAAGAAATGCCTGAAGATATAAGAAGTGTAGAACATAAATACAGAGGGCCATGCGGAGATGCCATAAAGCTTTTTTTAAACATTGAGGATGATAAAATTACTGATATTAATTTTGTGGCTGATGGGTGCACGACAAGCATTATCGCGGCATCCCAAATGGTAAAAATGGTTGAAGGAAAAAGTATCGAAAAAGCTAAACAACTTTCACAAGAGGATGTACTTGAAGCGTTAGGGAAATTTCCAAAGGAATCCCATCATTGTGCAAAACTTGCGGTTGATACTCTTACCCAAACTCTTGATAAATATAAAAACAAAAGAAATTCATAGATTAATCTTATTATTGTTAAGATTATAAACTCAAAGGAAGAGATTAAATATGCCCCAAGATGATCAAGTGTTCAAAATAGCTTGCACCCCACCGGACCATGAGATGGGGGATGATGTAGGGGCTATTTTAAAGGATATGGGCTTAATCTTTCAAGAATTCGAAACCCTCGAGCTGGAAAATCCTCATCTAATGCGAAAAATTGATCTGCTTTTCATCAATTGTCCTGGACCTGAGCCAACTTGGCAATCTGCCAATAATGTACGGGAGTTAGTCGATAGAGGAGGGGCTCTCTATATATCTTGTTATGCGCGAAAATGGATTGATTTTATATTTCCTGGATATATAGAATTTCACAGTGAAGGGGAGATTCAAAAAAATTTACACGCCAAAGTGGTAGATTGGCAATTAAAGGAGTTCTTAGGTGGCATAGACGAGCTTTTACTTCAATATAATACACATTGGCATGGTATCAAAAAAATCACGGGAAATAGAGAACAAATAAAAGAATATTTAAGGGGAAAAAGACAAGGTTGGTTCGAGGAAGAACCCTTATTGGTAAGTTTCCCTTACGGCCAAGGCTTCGTAATATTTACCACGTTCCATAATTCCAGACAAGTCAACGCTTTGGAACATCGCCTGCTTGAATATTTAGTATTAAAGCCGCTTATGTCAAATATTTCCCAACAATCTCATACGATAATGCAAAGAGGCGAATTCAAACCGTTACGGGAATATATCGGAGCCTTATCCGTAAGTGAGGAATCAAAATTATACGAATTTTATAACAACGAATTTGCTGAATTAAAATTCGTGTTTAACTGGGAGGGAAAGGCTACTACCCGAATATGGGTACATGATCCATCAAATTCTAAAGTTTTAGAGCAAAATGTGAGGAAATCGCCATATGAACTAGAGGTTCCCAATGCACAACCCGGAGTATGGAAGTTTAAAATGAAAATAGTGGATGCCCCGTTAAAAAAATTTCCCTATTTAATTCATGTGGGTAAAAAAGATGTAGTTGAGAGGCAAATTGAGCTTGATGAACAAACGGTTATGGGTGGGACCAATTCCCCCAATTCTACTCCAACTCAACAGAAAGAACTCTCCCAAAAAAAGAAACAGACATCTTCTGGTTCCATGATTAGTAATGCTGAGCGGAATTCGGGTGTCTCTTTTCCTTCTCCCTATGATATGGAACAAAACAGTTCTAATGCTCTTGAAAGGGGAATATTTTCAAATAAAGAGAGGTCAGTTTCTGGAAAAAAACAAGAAGAACAGAATCCGGTAAATCTCTTTGATTCACCCACGCAAGGTATAGAAAAACAAGAAACCTTTTTAGAAGAATGTAAAAACCCGGAATTATTTGAAGAAAAAAATACCTTATCCGTTCATGTTGAGGTGCTAAAACCCATTCGCAAGGATTTAGGGAAATTTTGTTTTCCCATTGGCGAAGAAATTCGAATTGGAAAAGATTTTTTAACGGATATTCTTAAACAGGAAATGGGCGTCCAACCCCATTTGGAAGATCAAAATTGTTCTCTAAGCGTCTTGGATAAAGGTTCCCTTTTGGTTAAGGATCTTTCAGATTCCCAAATCTCTGCTAATACCTTTTCAGGTGGGGGTTACGAACTTAATGAAATGACGAAAAATATTCCAATCTCATTCAAATTTCCTGTAATTCTCCAGCTTGGAATAAACCACAATATTTTGCTGGGTTTTTATCCTTAATTAGGATAATTTTAAAATATCTCATTAAAAATTCAATATGTATTGAGAATAAGGATAGAGGATGAATATGGCTCAAAATAAAAATGATTGTCCGATCAAGTTAATTTGTTTTGATTTAGACGACACGCTAATCTATACGGAAGATGATGAAAGAGTGGGGGATACACCCTTGAAATTCTCTCCGGTGGGAAATTTTAACCCCGATGTTGGGCCAGAGAGGGTTGTTGATGGACCAAATAAAGTACAAGTGTTGGTCCCTGGGGTGAGAGAAGTCTTACCAAGATTGGCAGAGATAAGTACCTTGACTTGGGTCTCAATGGGTCCTCAATGGCAAATGAAACGCTTTTGCGAAGCTTTTAACATTGATCAATACTTTAACTGGGAATTGGGTGCCTATGACAGGCAAGATAAGGGGGAAAAGGTCGAGCTCTGTATTGAACATTACAATGCCAGCTTATTGGCGAAATTTCATTATGGAGCTCCCCAATTATCCCAACAGAGGTTAAGAAGAGAAGAGGTTCTTTTTATTGATGATAATCTTGGATACTTGGGGAGGGTCGAAAGTTATATGCACGGGGTAAAGGTCCTTTGGGCCCACTACAGATCAGAAGGAGGCTTTCAAAATCTTTATCGGGATATTAAGGAGCAATTTGGATTAGATCTTAAAAAATTTTAAAAATCTATTTTTATATCCTTTCATTATTTTATTTATTATTGTATTTAAGTGAACATTATGAGCACACCTCAATCATTAGATCAAGGTCCTCGAATTTACAATTTATTTCCTTTATTAGTTGGTAAAATTCCAAACTGGGAGGTGCATTTGGATCGAATTAATGAAATGGGATTTAATTGGATCTATCTCAATCCCATTAATTATCCTGGTTTTTCTGGTTCATTATATTCTATAAAAGATCATTTTACCCTCAACTCAAAATTTGCGGTGGATGAGAGGGATGCCAAAACCTGGAATTCTTTTAAAGAATTTGTTAAAATCGCTCATGAGAAAGACATTAAAATTATGATGGATTTGGTTATCAATCATACCGCGATAGATGCTGTGGCCGAATCAAAGGACCAAAAAATCTTCAAAAAATCATGGTATAAGAAGAAATTTGCCCTTATTGAAAAAAGGACCAACCATATCATCCGATTTTTTGAGGATGACGAGGATCCCGTTATCAATGAGTATCCGCCCGAAGAATTTAAATTAGAAAAAAGGATCGCCAACCCATTTGCCATTGACCCAGCAGATGCGAATAAGATCACTATATGGGGCGATCTTGCCGAATTAAGTTATGAGGGAGATCATGTTGATAATTTAATGAATTATTGGAAAAAACTTCTTCATTTTTACACCGATCTTGGATTGGACGGATATCGTTGTGATGCTGCCTATAAAATTGATCCGGAAATATGGACAGATTTAATTGATTATACGAAAATAATGAATCCCTCTGCTATCTTCTGGGCTGAAACCCTTGGTTGTACTCTTAAAGAATGTGCGCGAATTTCCGATCAATTCGATTTTATTGC
>CAZEPC010000146.1:0-10498 GCA_964513765.1 uncultured archaeon | reverse complement strand
ATCAGTGCTCTTGAATTAGAAGAAGACCCTCCACATTTACCAGAGGAGTTAGAATAGGGCCCCTATCAAATCCCTCAAAATTGGATTTTGTTCTCTCCTTTTTACACATATTTAAAAAGAATGAAATAGATGACAATTGAAAGAGCAATTGCAAACAGAATTCTCTTCCCATCGGGCGGGTCCAATGCCTCGGTAAAAGGGTTTCTGGGGTCAAAGATGAGGAAAAGCCCACTTGAAATCCCACCCGCGAGGATTAAATCCGCAATTAAACTAAAATCGTAAACAAAAATATGATGAGAAAATATCCAATAAAAAAACATCACAATAACAGGTACATGCATACTAACCCTTTCCAAAACGAGCCAACCCCAATTTAGCTTATTTTCCTTAGCCTTGAGGCAAGAATAAATTTCTGGAATATCGTATATTATAAATGCAATTGTATCAGTAGGCGCCGCCAAAAGGATCATAAAGTTGAGCACATTGATTGAGAAATTAGAAGAGAGTGCTAAAGGAAACAGCAAGATCCCCATTCGGCTCAGATAACGCCTTTTTGGTCCCAGTTGATCTTTCAGTCTAATCTCCACCAGCCAAATCCGTAAAATTAAAAACACAATGGAAAAAACAATGAAAAGATAATTCATTTCAAACATTAGAATAATCAATCTCCAAGCTTTTTCCTTCGGGCCACGTTCCTCTTAAGAGTAAATTAACCGAAGTTTCACTTCCATCCAATATTTCAAAATCACCTTGAGATTCAAGTGCTCTTGCGAACTCTAAGATTTCATCATATGTTGGTCGATAATCTCGGAGATCATGATCTCCACCCCACCTTTTAGCCATATTCACTGCATTTGCCTCCACAGTAAAGCCCTTGATATCTATAAAATGGGGAGTGTATTTTTTTAGGATATTCACATATTCGGGCACTAAATCGAGATTCATATTAATATATTTGACCGCTGTAATCCTCACCACCGTCCTGCAGTCAAGATCCGGTAAAAGACTAAGGGTTTCCATTAAGCGTTCCCATCCGTTTTTTATAAGCGGTCGGCAAACCCGTAAATATAACTTCTGATTGGATGCTGGAAGAGTAATATATAATTGGGTGGGCAATTGGTTATCCTCTTGCAACTTGCGAATAACATCGGGATTAGTCCCATTTGAAACAATAAAGGTACTCATATCCCTCTTACGAAATTCTTCCACCAATTCGCCGATTCTGGGATAAAGTGTAGGTTCTCCTGCAAGAGAAATGGCCGCATGCTTCGGATGTTTTGCCTCCTCAAAAACCCGTTCTATATCTTCTTTGGTGGTTACATCCCTGCTGATAATCCGATCTACATCTTTTTTGGTGGTCAGTTCGTCTCGAATACGGGGATGTATGTAATACACGGACATTCCGGAATAATCTAATACATCCATGTTCCTTAAAAGTAACAAGGCACGGGCCATTTTAGAACTTGAATAATCCATTTCCTCCAATAGGAGATCTTTGGTTATTTTAAATCCAAACTCGCCTTTTCCTTGATCTTTCTCCAACGCATAGTTTAAAATAGCCTTCATAATTTCTAAATTGATGAGAGATCGTTCCTTGGTGAGATGTCTGAAGATAATATTATGGGTATGTTTTAACATTTTTTGAACTAAAATCTTTGGTCTATCGACCGGTCCCCTCCACGTAGGCCCGAAAGAAGCGTGTTCAATATCTCGCCAGCAAAAAACGCATTGGTGATTACAGAATGGTAAGGAAGGGGTATTTTGCAAGCACAAGTGACTACCTATTCCAAAATAACTTTTATAGCAATTTCTGTTTTCCCGACCGGTCAGTAATTTTTGCTCTTGCCAGTGGCAAGGCTTAATCGCGGAATGCTTATGACGACCTAACACCCGATAGTTGGATTTAGTATAGAGCTTCATAACTTTGTACTTATCGATTCCGTCTTTCTGTGTTTTTGCCTTTTTTTGATGATCCTTAGTATGATTATTTTTTGCCATTCTACCCTATATGAGAAAAATACACGATGAAATTCAATATTTTGTTTTTCGTCAAGTAAAGATCAAAACCTAAAAAACCATAGGGTTTGATAGAGATAAAATATTAGGTAGACGAATTCCATTTCTTCTGGTATTTAATCATCCTTTTCATTTCGGGGAGGAGGTTTTTATCAAAAGAACTTTTATTTTTTTTAAACCGCTTCAAGGCGTGCTTGAAACTACCATCAATCATCTGGGATATGATTTTCGAAACTATATCATCCACGAGTTGATCTCCGCCTTTCCGGTTAAATTTGTGCAAGGATTTCTTGGCCTTCTTTTCATTTCCCGCCTGTAAATAGATTAAAGCAGCCATTAAATACGCTTGATGAAAATCACTTTTTTTAGCTACTTTATAATAGTATTTTCCGGAAATCTCTTTGTACTTTATAAATTTATCATTGATTTCTTCCGTGGCTTCATAGTACAGATCCCCCAGATCCTTTGCTTTTATGGCAACTTCCAGATATTTATTGGGATCTTTAGTTTTAGAGGCAAGGTCCATGAGCGCATTTAATTTTCTCTGATCTTTTTCGATGATTTCTGCCATATTCCTCATGTAAATATTACATTAAATGGATGAAAAAGCTGTTCATTTCTAAAAATTAGGAAAAAAAAAGAATGTAAGAATAGCCCCAAATGATCACACAGCTGTTTCCAAGACTTCTTCGTGGGAAATATCCTCTTTTTTCTTTTTAGATTGGGTTTGGATAAGGATCAGCGAGGAAAGTCCAATAATCTCACCCACAATCCCGACATAATGATAATAATATAACGGCTCTTGAGTAATAAAATAAGAAAGGATTGCAGTAACCACTGGAGAGGGTATCACAATAAGGGTTGTCAAGGTTAGCGGCAACGCACGGACAGCTTGGTACCAACACGTATGTAATAGGGAAAATAAGAATCCCATACTGAAGATGGAAACCAAGGCATCACGGGACATCAAGACCGAGAGATCATCCACATCGCCCACAATAAGAAAAACAACCCCCAAGATTATAGAAGTAAATGCAATTCGAATGAAAACAAATTCAGGAATAGATAGCAACCCGTCACTCAGAAAGGGCTTGGCTAAGGAATGACCTACATTCCAAAAAATCGGTACCACCAGTAAATAGAGCACGCCAGGTGATAAATTACCGATATCAAATGATCCTTTTGTGGTAATAAAGATAATAAGGACAAACATGCCCACCCCGATAACTGATTCTTTCCAAGATAATTTCTCTTTTAAAAACACCACGCCAATTATAAGCATTGATATCGGCTGGGTCTTAATGGCCAAGATTCCAGTCACACTATCCACCATACTAAAGCCCACAATAAGGTAATACGCACATCCAGCAAAAATAAAGCCAGCCAAGGACAACCGAAATATTTTTTGTTTTTTGGAGAGGGTAAGACTTTTTTCTCCATCTGAGGGATGATGTTGGACTCCTTTGTTTTGTTTTTGAAACTTTTTTCGTTGTTTTCTCTTCCAGAGAGAGAAACAGAAAAAAGGAAAAATGAACATTAATTCGATACAAGCAGTTATCCAAGAAAAAACCAAGGGATTTATCTTTGATGGTCTTGAATTGCTCACAATAGTTTGAAAGCCATCCCCGATAAAAGTAATAACGGCAAAAACAATTCCCATTGCAATAGTTTTTTGATTTGTGGGAGGTGAATTTTTCAACATTCTATTCTAGCCTCTCCCAAGAAAATAAATCCGGCATTTGATTTATTGGATGCATTAAATCTTTAAATATTCTTTCCTGAGGGATCCCAAAGAAATAATGGTTAGCAAATGAGAGCATGGCCATCATATCTTCATGATTATGTTGATGGCCCCCCGATCGAATGAACAATTGATTACAATCGGAGGTACCTAGAAAATCAAACACCGGTTGAGTTGCCAGGAAAGAACAAGAAGTACCTTCTGGATTAGCCCACCAGTCCTCATTACCTTCCATCCGGAGAATGGGACGGGGTGCAACTAAAGCCATGACAAAATGTTGATCAAAGGGGAGATCTTTCTTAGATTCACCCCGAAATTCGTAAGCATACTGAGAGAATTCCTTATGAGTCCAGGCCCACCATCTTCTTTTATCTGTCAAACTCGCAAGAGTCTCAGCACCTTCACCCACCGCAAAATAGGACCCTGCCCCGGCACAGCCTGAACCAGCAGGACATACCAAGGCGAATCTCTCATCCAAAGCCCCCGCAAGAAGTGCAGTTTTACCATTTCGGGAATGTCCCGAAATGAAGATTTGATCGTCATTGATCTGGTCCTTCGAGAGTGCGAAATCAAGCATTCTCCGAGCACCCCATGCCCATACCGAGATAGAACCCCAACTATAACTTCCGAACTCTAATGCATCATATGCTTTCTGGGCAGGACCCTTGATGGGATTTCCCATTTCCATCGGGTCTAGTTGATCATTTTCAAAATTGATGATAATATAACCCGCATCCAATAATTCGAGAGAACAATATCCGCCCACATAAATCATACAAGGGAGTCCACCTTTTCCAAAAGCCGGGATTTCTTCCTTGCGATCCTCTAAACAATCTGGAAACGGATATCGTATTTGGGCATCCACCCCAAAACTTACATCTGGCCGGGATTTATCGGGAATAAAGGTAAAGTGAAGCTTCTCGTGAAAGATATGGCCTTCAATCTCATTAGATTCAATTATTTCGACATTAACATCATCGGGAGCATCTGGCATCGTGCCGTACTCAATCTCGAGGATCATTTTCTTGATCTCTTCCTTTCTTTCATCCCAATCTCTGAGATCTTTAACCCTTTTCCCATTATTCATACGAAAGGGATCCGCGAATTCCTTATATACTCTCATAAACATCCAACTTTATGATTCCTTATCCGGTTATTGATAAATTTGCATTAATTTGTCAATAAAAATATTGAGATAAGGAAATCTTTGATTAAAATATGAAGAGTTCTTATAAAAACCAGACGGAAAGAAAGAGAAAAAATAAGGAAAGTTCACTAAGATAGATTCAAGAGCCATCAAAAATGGTAGATTCAATATTTCATCAAGATAGGCTCTTTCATATGTCAAATGGCGGTCTGTCAAAGATCTTATTATACCGCTTCAGGAGTTCCCGGTTTACATAATAGTAATTGTGGCCATCCTTTTTTTCTTTTCTCACTATCTCCTTTTTAATTAGCTTTTTAATATGGTATTGAATCGCACCGTGATAAACATCCAAGCTATCTGCAATAGCTGATATACTCTCCCCGGAATCCTCAAGAAACGCATTGATAACTGAGGGAATGAGCGGGTTTTTAAAAAGCACACATAAATCATCGAAGATTTCCGGGACATTAGCGAGGAAATAATTAAGGGTTCTCCCTACTTTTACGGTTCTAACCAGATTGAAAGCCTCCAGAGTCATAATATGCTTTAAAAACGGATTTCGGGTAATACCGAGTTCTTCTTCAATACTCGGATCCCTGGCATGCACACCGGGATGTTTTCGAATGAATTCTAAAACCTCTTGGTGTAATTCCGATTCTATAATCTCCTTTTTCGTCCGTCGTTGGTCGGTAACTAACCACATTTTTTTCTCAAGATTTTGAATTGTTTCGAAAATCTCTTCCTTGGAATAGCCCCTTGTGTGGGTTAATTTAGCCACACATTTGTTAAATAATTCCTCCACCAGAGGGGACATTTTTTCAATTCGCTCGGTTTCTATATCGGCATCATACCGCTTAAGCTTGAGGATATTCTCTGCAATCTCCAGCACATTGGTTTCTAATTCATTTAATTCACCATATGCATCCTTGATTTCCTCTTGGATGGAATCTTCATCTTCATCATATTCTAAAGGAAATTCAGAGGCCTCGGTTTCATTTTTTTTCTCACTTTCATCTTGTTCTAGTGTTTCTTTTTTCTTTGGTTTTACTCCAGCTTCTTTTTTGGGCGTCTCATTTTTTTGTTTGGATTGATTGGGAAATGGGGAAAAATCTGAATGGGGGATTGAGTCTTGCACTTCATTTTTTGCTTTTTTCTTCTTTTCCTTTTCTTTTTCTTTTTCTTTTTCTTTTTCTTTTCCTTCCCCGTCCTTCTTTCCTTTAGGAACTTGCTTTCTTATTTCTTTTGATTTGGGAGATTCTTGAGTTTGTTGAATTTCGGAAGTTTCCTTGGATTTTTCCTTTTGTTTTTGGACTTGATTGGAAGTTTCCTCATCTTTTTCTTCAAGAGAATCTTTTTGAGATTTCTTTTGGGGTTTTTTCTTGTTCTTTTTTTCATCTTCATCTTTATCTTTTTTGGGTTTTCTCATCATTTCTGCCATTCTGCTATCACCTCTATTAAGCGTTTCCCTTTACTTGATCTTCCAGAAATCTCACGAATTCATCTTGTTCTTCAAGGGGTAGATAATCCAATTGTTTCACCAAGAATTCATGTCTTCCTTTTTTGAGTGGTAAAGAATTAATACGATCCATAAGTTCTTGTTTCGTTTTATCTTGGTCCGCAGAATTAAGTAACTTTAATTCCTCCAAATATTTTTCTTGATGAGATTCAGACATATAAATGAAGTTTCGGGCAATATCAAACTTTTCTTCCTCATCTATGTTTAGGTTTAGCAATCTTTGGCGAATATCAGGGGTTAAAACGGTGAAAATCCTTTTTTTCTTTTTCTCTTCTTCACCTTTCGGTCCTTTATCTCTCTTGGTTTTTTTAAGGTCTTCTTTACGGGTTGATCCCTCTCTTTTTAATTTGGATTTCCCTTCCAAGGGTTTTTCTTTTTCAGAATGGATTTTTTTGAAAGTTTCGTGCATCCTTATTTGGGCTTCCTCACCCTCCTTTAGCACTATTGGCACTCCAGTTTCCGGATCATATCTTCGAACCAATTCTTTTTCTTCTGAGGGAGAATCAGAACCCCCGAATTCGGCAATTTCTTCCCTTTTTCCTGTTGAAACCAACATGAATCGGGACTTCTCGTTTTTAGACCCAGCTTTGGTCCCATTATCAACCCCAGATTCAACCGATTTAGGACTATATTCATCACGGGGTATCTCATCGAAAAAGGATTTAGCAGATCCTTGATAGTAAGTCTTATGAATTTCAATGGGTGGGAGGGGATATTTTGCTTTTTTCATCGTTTCCAAGAAGACAATCAAGATTATCCCCAACACAATCAACGGAACACCCATTCCATTTCCCGAGGACACAATTCCCAATATAATGGTGATGATGGCCTTTTCTTCGGAAATAGTATGCAAATGATAGTAATTTTCAACCAATTCTGGATGAATTACACCTAAGAAAAGACCCAAGGCTAATGATGAGATCACGATTGTACTAATCATGTAGCCAAGACCGGAATCATTAACCGATGAGATACTTAGGAATAGTGCCATCAAAAAATTACCCAACACAATACGGGAACTAAAGGGCACAAATGATATTAAGATCTCACGGCACCAATATGCAGTATCCCAATTATTGCGCTCTTCTTTGTTTTTCTCGCTCTTGTAATGAGCCTCAAAGATATCTTGAGTTGATTTTATAAAGATAACTAAATAAATTATACCCCGGGCTAAAAGCAGAAGTGTGAGACCATTCGCACTTAACCCCAAAAAGCCAATGATAATTAAGGGAATGCCGCGATTCACAATATCTCCTTCCTTCTCTTTGGGCAGGAAATCTGAGACATCGATTGAGATAATGATTCCTTGATAAATGATGACACCAATGACTCTGAGGAATCCCATATTACCTGAAAAGATACCTCCGAAGAATTGGGCAACTGTGATTGCCATTATTAAAACATAATACACAGGTGTAAATTTAATTAAATATTGTACCGCGTTTCTAAGTTTTTCAACCTCCTCATCTCTTTCGGCCATTTTCTCCCCTTCGATGGTACTTGGTGTTTTAATGGGGGTAGGATATCCCGCTGTATATGCCCTTTTAGAATGGGGTGGAGGATGAGTTTTCGGGCTATGATATTTAAATTCAGTGACTTCTTGTTTCCATCTTTTTTTCCATTCCTTCATGGATTTCTTCCAACGGGACTTGATTTTATCCCATTCTTCTTTCCAAGTAATCCACTCTCCTTCCCTTTTTGTTAAGGATTTTGAATCCTCTTGTTTGTCTTTCTTGAACTTTTTTGAAAGAGGCTTGACCTCCCCTCTGGAGGAGATACCCGTAAAATGAAACCCGCATTGCTCGCAGAAAATATCTTCCCCATCGAGAATAACCCGGATTAAATCATCGGGAACTTTCATTCCACATTCGGGGCAGTATATTTTCATATCCTTGGGAACATTGGGATTATGATTGTGGGAATCTTTCTGTGAATTTTGATGATTATGATTTGACATGTTTCTCACTTTGTGTTTTTTTCTTGCTAATTTTCAATTTTTTTCTTGCCTATCATTTTAAAGTTGGTGCTTATAATAAAATAATTTTTAGACCGATTTTTATCATTTAATTTCTCATTCTATCCCAAGTATTTATTATTTTTTTTGTAAATTTTTTAGAATTTTTTCAATAATCAAGATTAATGTGGTCTAAGAGTCATATAACATATAGAAACAAACAAATAACAAAAAATTAATCATAACCGATCAAACTCATTTTAGAAACCCCTAACCCCAAGGGAGAGGAGATCTATTTCCCCCAATAGGTCCCTCTCCCGAACTTTATTTATTTCTTATAGTTTAGTTTGAATGCTTTCAGCATATCTTTCACAAAATCAGATAAAATATTTTATGCTCCTCTTGCCTTATATATTTTGAATAAAAAATGAATGATGAATCTTTCCCAGATATGCAAGGTAAATTACGAGAGATAATGGAACTGGCAAATCGGATGCTTAATAGGGATGCCAAATGGAATAGAAAAAATAAAACCGATTTAATGGCCAAACTTAAAACATTCATCCAAAAAAATGGCACAATCAAAGGAGATAAAAAATACTTGTTTGGGATTAGCTTAAATGGGCTGATAAAGCAAATCTCAAATTCTCTGATCCATACCAATAAATCTCTCTTTTATACTTTAAACGATCTCCTTAAAATCTTAGAGGAGATACAATCAAAAGAAATCCTCAGACTGGAAACATTTGAAAAATTCACAAAATATGTTATGACCCATAAGCTCATTCAAACAAACAAGAAAATACAGTATGCCCGCCTTAAATTCTCGATCGAGCAAGAAAAGATACTCAAATACGGCTTATCCAAGGATTGGGACAGAAAACTCGTAGAGGCATTGATTAAGAAAAATAAGGGAACGGACGAATTTGAACTTTTTAAAGTTTATAACGAAAACCGATTAGAGAGCTTTATTTTCTATCGATTTTATACCGATAACCTGAAAGCAGTAAAACCGGACGTTTCCTATCTTATGCATGAGGGAAAGAAGGAGCTCACCATGAAGATCCCCATATACAAAGCCCAAATAGATTTATTTGAAAACGAGATCAAGCAAATGGCCTTGGAAAAGATCCAAGATTATTACATGGATGTCCATAAAAAGAAAGTTAAGGCACGACCCATTATCAAAGAGGTATCACAGAGGACAGATTCGTTCAACAAAGTATTAACCACCGTCCAGTTCATTTATTGGGACAGAAACGATGCACAAACCCGGGAAGTTGAAAACAAGGACGGGTTTTCCATCTATCTTTGAACTTTGAACCTCTGAAAACAAAAAGCAAAGTATGTAAATTTTGATTATGGGAAATGAAATAAAGAACTTCAAAAACCTATGAACATTAACATAAGTAAAAAATATATATTTTAGAGTGCAAAAAGAATATGGACGGAACACAAGCAACCGGTTTATTCGAGAATGATGAAGTAAGAATAGGACCTCCAGCCCTGAAGAAAAATCATTTCAAAATGCCGGGCAGGGGAGGAAAATTGAGATATGGAAAAAAATGGGAAATCCCTCAATATTTACACGATATGGGATTAAACGCCTACGAATTTAGCGCGGGGAGGCTTTCAAAATTCTCCGATTCCGAAAAATACGAAAAGTTCAGGGTCAACGTGGAGAAATACGATGTAAAGACCTCGATTCATGCTCCTTATTACATATCTTTTACTTCAAAATCTGAAGAAACCTACAAAAAGTCAATAGAAAGGACCGCAAAAGTCTATGCATGGGCCACATATCTAAATGCCACCCGAATTGTCCTTCATCCCGGTTCATATGGAGGAATTCATAAACGAAAAAATAAAGATCTAATGGCAATGATTGGAAATAAGAAGAAAAGCCATTCCACCAATTTTAAGGAGCAATTAGAAAAACTCATCGCGAAAATAGTGGAAGGAATCCAAAAGGGAATTAAGTTGTCTTATGAGATGTTTCCCAAACTGAAGAACAAATTTAAAAAGATCTGTATATGTCCGGAAACAATGGGAAAGCTCGGTCAATTAGGGTCAATTGAGGAGGTATTAGAAATTTGTAAGAGATTAGGTACTGATATTGCAAGG
>CAZEPC010000145.1:0-10539 GCA_964513765.1 uncultured archaeon | reverse complement strand
AATATTTAAGATTTTGCCTAATAAGACATAAACAAGATTTTTTTACTTAGTGCCAGCCTCCAAAATCATACCCCTCATACTTTCCTATAAAAACAAAAATATTTTAACAAGGAGCACAAAATCAAAACTAGAAAAAGAACAAATCACTTTTGGTTACTAAAAAGAAATTTCAAGAACAAAAAAGATAAAAATGGGAAATTAAAATGAATCAGAGAGAAAGCAAGGAGAATTCATGTGAGGATAGATACACACGACTCAGAGCAATCACTGATTTTGGATATAATATTACATGGGAAGAGCTCAAAGAGAAAAAAGTGGTAATTGCAGGGGTAGGCGGATTAGGGGTCATAATTGCAAACCAACTTGCCCGATGCGGCATAGGCACCCTCCATTTATTTGATATGGATACAGTACAGAATGTGAATCTCAATAGGATGGGCTATAAGCCCGAGGACATCGGTAACCCTAAAGTCGAGGTTATTTCAGAACAAATTAAGAGAATAAACCCCCATGTGGAGGTCAAATCGACCCACGGCGACATTATGTCCTGGGATATAGAACCCATAATAGAGGAAGCAATACAAAAGGCAGACATTGTCATGATGGGACTGGATAATTATCCTGCACGAATGTTTGTGAATCTCAAATGTGTTCGTCACAAAAAAGTTTTGATTAACGCCGGAGTTTCACGATCGGCTCTATCGGGATTTGTCCATCCAATATTCCCTGGAGTAAATGCATGTTTAACTTGCTCCGCCACAATAAGGGGAAGCAATTCGAATAAGGAGCGGAGTGTGGAGAGATGTAACGCCTCCTTACCCACCACCATGGCCATCATTTCTTCCATTCAAGTTCAAGAAACACTTAAATTGCTACTGGATTTTGGGGATGTTATAGATTATTTAAGCTATAATGCAATTACTGGACAATTTCATACCTTTAAAACTAAGCCAGATGAAAACTGCCAGAGTTGTAAGGATATAACAGTAGATGAATCGGATTATCAACAATTCCCGCACATTAAAAAAATATTAAATAATCGCAAAATAAAATAAGATATATATCCAAGCATATCTTTATGCTAAGAGGAAAAATTTTCAGATTATTGGTTTTACGAATAAATAAAAAGAAGGAGAAAAGTGAACGGACGAATGGCAACGAAAGAAACTATAGAGGCAGAAGAGGCTAAAAAGGCGCTGAAAAAAGAGAGAATCATAAAGGATGAGGGACCGCGAAAGATAATCGATTATCGAATTAAGAATATGATCAAATCCCATGCAAAATCAACCTCGAAAGAGATCTACGGATGGTTAGTTGGTAGAGAGTCGGAAAGGGGAGACATATATGTCTTCTCGGCGCTCGCATGTCAGCGATATACTAAGCAAAATTATATCGGAGCAGCGCCGGATCCCAGAGAAATTCAAGAGTTAGGATCAAACCTCCCTCAAGGTATCGGGATGGTCGGGATCTATCATTCCCATCCCGCGGAAATTTTTCACTCAAGCATTGACGATAAAACCTTGCAGAATATGGCACGGATGTACCCAAAAATGTTGAGTGCAGTATCCAATGCCGACGCATTCGAAGATGCTAAACTAAATCAAACCCGCTGGTTTCAACTAAATCCAGAAACTAAAACAACAGATGAAATCAAGGTTGAATTTACCCATATACCCAAGAAAAAGTTCCGGGTAATTTCAGTGTTCGGTAATCTCTCTTTAAACATTCAAGTTCCTAAGGAGGGGAAAGTAGCACAGCAAGCGGTCAGGGAAATTATCAATAATTATGAAAAAGTTTGGGATCAGGTGTATTCAGAGAAAATCAGATTATCCGATCGCATGATGGAGGAATCCCAATTATGGCCAATTAAATCAGTTGAGGACATAATTAAAGAGTATAAACTAAGCATCTCAAAATCGGAAAGCATTTCTGAGTTAAAAAATAAGAATAAAGATTATTTTAATCATCCAAAAAACCTATATCGGTTCAAGATGAAATTCTCAAATGTAATAGAGGAAAAAAATAGAGAAAAGGTATCTGGAAAGAAGGAGAGCGATTCAAAGATTTTAATTAAAGGGCAAATTCCTCTACTCGCCATAAATATTTTCGATAACGATAAAAAGGATTTAAGTATGGAAGAAATCCTTCAAAAGATCAAGATGGAATTTCAAGATGACATTATTCAAAAACTCTCCCGTAGTATTTTGATCCCACGAAAAAGAGAAACAGGGAAAGATAATTTGGATACCTATTACCTGAAGCTGGTTGTATCGACCCCCTTATTCCTTCCATATCCGGGCATCCCCCTTAAATTTAACATCCTTCTAAGAAACGTGGATGATTTAAAACAAAAATTATCCAGGGCAAATAAGAGTTATCTCCAAGAGATATCCCTACTGGATGAATCAAACCTTCAAAACGCGGACAATTTTATTGAGATGGATACAAATATCTTGGAATCTTTTGCAAAAAGAGCCAGGGTGGTTGCAATGGCGGGCTATCATGAAAATGCGATACAATTGCTCGATAAAATAAGGGAGATATACAAGATACGGGGACAAAAAAGAGAAAAAGAGAAAATCCAGACCATGATGAATATTGTCAAAAATCTTTAGAAAACATTGGCAGATAAGCCATCAAAAGAGAAAACATACCAATAATTTGAACATAAATTTTTAAATGAAATCTATTAATTATAAAATAAATGATGAAATGTGATGCAATATGCACATTCAATAAAAAACGAATAAAAAAGATATTATAAGTTAGGAAACGTGAGAAAAAAATGGTAGATGAAATAACGGAAGGATTAGAGAAAGGAGGAATTTTTCATCGGGTTAAAGGCGGAGCCCAAGCATTAAAAGATCAGTTTAACGGTAAGAAAATAACAATTGCCACAATGCCCCATGATATATTAGATGAAGACAAGAAAGAAGGGGGGAAACCTGCCCTGTTCCAAAAAAACTTGGTCTATAACATCAGATTAAGAAGCACGGACGAATCATTAACTACATTTGAAAAGGGGGGGCAGAAAGACCAAGCGTACGAAAATGCCGCTGAAGAGGAAAAATTAAAACGAGAATATCAAAGGGATAAGAAAGAACTGGGTCTATTCAGCATTAAATCGAAACGCAAGCTGAAAAAGGAGATGAAAAAGGATTTAGCCCAACTCGAGGTGGATGAGATTGAATTCGCCACGGATTTAGCCCCCGTTCATATTGATGCATTTATTGTGAGAGAAAACGAGAGAGCAATGTTTCTGCAGGGAGGCTCTTCAATGGGTATAGTTGAGCCCGGTATGTGGACAATTGAAGAGGATTATGCACAGACAGGGACGGAAATAATTTACGTAGATATTTCTCAATTCCAATTTGACTGGGGTTATTCCAATATCATTACCCAAGAACACGCAAAAGTTGGAGTTCATGGAAATATTACTCTGAAGATTCGCGATCCTCGCAATTTTATCGTGAATATGATCTCTTCAAAAAAAGAGGTATCCCAAAAGAATGTAGAGGAATTTCTGGAGACTAAACTTAAAAGTATAATAAAAGAAACAATTGGAAATTATAAGATTGCCGATATGGTGCATGAGAAAGACAAGGTATTTTCCGCACGAATCAGATCTTCAATGCATGACATTTTAGAAAGCTGGGGACTCGATATTGTTGATGTGGCGGTTTTGGGATTTAAACTTCCCGAGAAATTTGAAAAATTGTTTGATGAACAATCCGATGCTGCGGTGGATGAAGTCAGATTGGATTTGGATAAGGGGGCCGCAGAGAGGAAAGTTGAGAGAATTGGTACTCAAGAAAAAGTTAATGTGGCAAAAGTCCAGAGTGAAGCCTCTGTAGATATCACCAAAACCAAATTGGAGGCGGAGAAAGAGAAAGCCCGGTTGGAATTGGAAGCCATGAAGCAAAAATTGGCGAGGGAAAAACAACAACATGAAGCAGAACTTGCAAAAATAAAACGGAAAATGAATGCCGAAGATGAGCTCGCTAAAGTCGATGTGAATGAAATTCGGGGAAAAAGCCAAGCAAGAGTAAAAAAGGCGGATATTGATGCTGAATCAACCTTAAGGGACCACGAACTTAAAAAGTCCCAGATTGAAAACAGGCGACAGACCGATTTGGAGAGAATCAAAGCTGGCGGAGAACAGCGAAAACTTGACCATGAAGAACGTTTAAATAAGATGAAATACGATCGGGATGTAAATGTAGCCGAGAAAACGGGTCAAGGAGGAACATATGTAAGAGATACCCCAATTGGATCAGGTTTAGGATCCGGGAGTGGTGGAAATGACATTTCTATAAAGATACAAGAGTTAGAAGATCGAAAAAAGAAACTTGAACGAAAACTTGATAATTTAGATGGGATGCTTACGGAAGGGAAAATGAGCGATTCAACCTATGAACGGCGCAGCAATATAATCATGAATGAAATTGAAGACATTAGACGGGAAATCCTTTCGATTAAAAGGATACCGTAATTCAGTCCATTCATTGAGAAAGTGTTTATCACCTAAGTTTTTTCATCTTTTCATTTTTTATATCAAAATTAAAGACATTCATTTATTCTGATCAAGAGATCATATAAAGGAAAGAAACAAAAATAAAAAACAGAGAAATGTGAATAACCATGCCAACCGTGAAATTAAACCCCGAATTCAGAGCAGGCGGAAGGATCCGATATCATAAAAAGATTGAGGGAATCAAACCTGGACAAACTTGTATCGCATTATCAAAGATCGGATCGAAAAAATACTCCTTTCTACTCAATATCCTGGAAATTGTAAAGGATGATCAAGTTACCGAGTTCCCCATATTAGATGTAAATAAAAATATCATTGGGATATTGGGAAAAAATGATGAGGTAGAGCTTTTTACATATAACGTGCCAGGGGCAGAGTCCATCACCATAGGATTAGACCAAGATCAGAACAGAGGTATTGTGAAAGGTGATTGGTCGGCAAGCTTAAAAGAACCGCTCCAAGGTAAAGAATACGACATAGGCAGGAAAGCCAAAGCGGCCATCGAATTCAACAAAAAAACCCTCATTATTCGGGGAATTCTCATAGATTCATATCCCGAAGCTCCCGTGAAGGTAACCAACACCACAAAAATTCTTTTGGACAAAATGTCTTCCGAAGAGTTAAATGCACTACGAAAGCAGATTGATCAGAAAAAGCAAAGTAGGGTGGATGAGCTAGAACAATTCGTGAAAGAGCGCTTAAGAAATGCCGTGGGTAAAGCGAAAGATAAATTGAGTATGGTGAAGGAAAAAACGGAGTATGAATCCGCCGATCCCCGCATGATTGATCATTCCATAAACCAACTGTTCGTGGGATATGAAATCATCAACCAAACTGTGAAAGATACCCTCCAGAGATATAGTGCATCCCGAACTTTCGCAATAGAGAAGGATGATACAATAGTAAAAATAGTGGAATACACAGTAAACGGCTCAAATGAACACGGGAGCGTGGTCGTTATGATATATGATACCGTCGAAATGGAGGCAAAACAACAAGCAAGGAAACTCTGGGATATTATATCGGAATTTCAGAAAGGGCTTAAGGAAAAAAGTGATGGATATGATACTAAATGCCCACGATGTGGGGGCACTTTATTAATTGATGAAATCGATGCCGAAGGATATGCCTACTGTAAATTTTGCAGAAAAAAATCCCGGGTAAAAAAATTATATTGATTATTTAAAGACAGAGATGGAAAGAAAGAGAGAAAGAACGATAATTTAAGCAATGATATAAGAAAAATAAGAAAAATATCTTAATAAGAAACAGGAAAATAAGAAACAGGAAAATAAGAAATAGGAAAATAAGAAACAGGAAAATAAGAAATAGGAAAATAAGAGAGGTAATTAAAATGGCAAGAAAGAAAAAATTAAAACGATTTGTTGATGAAGTTCGGCATCAATTGCTGGAAACAATCGATGAAACCCATAAAACGCTGATGGATCTAATAGAAGGATGCTTCGATCAAGATTTAACCGACGAAGCAATGAAGGCAGATAAGGTTCGATCAAGATTTGATGCATGGCGAGATAAGTTCATGTTTCAGGATCCAGTTAAAAAAATATTCAAAAAGCATCAAAAAGAGATGCTGAAGGAGAAAAAAAGATTCCGAGGCATTATACTCATTTTAGAAACCTTTTTGGTCGAGGCAACCTACCTAGAGGGGGAAATTAAAAAAGCATTTTGGTTGTTAAAAAATCCAGATAAAGTAACTGATGAAAAGGAATCTCTTTCGACTATTTTGGATGAAATCGTCCATAAAATAGAGGTGTTTGATGAAAACTTAGAGTTCTATTCCCAATTTTACAAAAAAGATTTGGGTCTCGATACCGAGGATAAGGTAAAAGAACAGATGCTTCAATTCTTTAAGAAAAAGGAACTCAAAAAAATGATTCGGTATGTAAAATGGAATAACATCGATAAACTTGAACGTAAATTCTTAGATGAAACCGATTTAGTGGAAATAAGCCCGAGTGAATACGAGGAAGATTACGGGAAGGAGGATGAATTCGCCGTTATCACCCCCAAAAAGGATTTTGAGGTAAAGGGAGTGGAAAAACGGGAGCAAAGGGTAGAAGAGCCAAAAATCAGGGAAATAAAACCCAAAGTGGTCACTAAAGCCAAATCGGAGGCAGAAGAGAGAGTGGCAGAACGGGAGGCGGAAGGTTATGAACGAATCACCCTTGAAAAAATTGGTAAAGAAGAAAAGATAAAAGAAGAAATTGGTAAAGACTACAAGGAAAAACCCCGGAAAAAGGGAGAAAAAGAGAAGGAAAAAGAGAAAGAAAAGGAGACGAAAGAAGAGAAAAAACCAAAACAACCCGAAAAGGAAAGCAATTTGGTTAATTTTATAAAGAAAATATTCGGAAAGACACCTTATGATGATGATATAAAATCATGGGTACTTCAAAAGGGTGAAGAATATCAAAAAAAGGGTAAAAATACGGAGGCACTGAAAGGCTTGTACCAAGATCTACGGAATGAACACCCTGAATGGACAATCTCACCTAAAGACTTTTTGAAAATAATTAAGAGCATGACAAAAAAGGGACTCCTTGCCAAACTGGAAAAATTGGATACTGGCTACTACATGGTGGTTTTTCAGCCGGTGGAAACAACCAACGATCCAAATCAAATCCTCCTGTTAGCCAAGGAAAAGAAAGGAGTTTTGTCAAGAGAAGAGATTATTTCCGAATTGGAATGGACAGATTACCGGGCCCAAAATTCTTTAGATTATCTCATTGATAGAGGTATTGCCAAAACCGATACCGGTTTCATTAATGGCCAAAGATATTACTTCGCTGCGGAATTTTAAGAAAATCAAAATCTTTTTTTTCATCCATTGTATTGTTTCTTGTGAAATAGAATATGATAAAAGCAATTAGTTTTGACTTATGGAACACACTCATTGAGGTCAAAACATACCGAGACCAGAGAATGGCATTTTTGGAGGAGCTATTGAGAAAGAGAGGATATTCCCCCAAAAAAGATACATTTTTAGATGTTTATGAAAAAGTTAATAATTTCGGCCACGATTACGCAGAATCGGCAAAATTTAAACACATACACACCAAAACCCGTATTAAAAACATGCTGGAATTCCTCAAATATGAATTAGATGAGGAGGAGATCGAACACGTACGGAAATATTTTGAAAATGTACTGGTTGAGGATCCTCCGCCACTAAAACAGGATGCGAAAGCAGTAGTCGAAGAACTTTCCGAACAATACCCATTAGTAATTATTTCAGATACCGGAATAACTCCCGGAAAAAATCTAAGAAAGATGCTTGCAAAATACGAGATTTTAGATTATTTCGATCATACCACTTTCTCAGATGAAACGGGATATTTCAAACCCCATGAGCATAATTTTCACCATACACTCACACTTTTGAAAAGAAAGGCCCATGAGGTTGTGCATATAGGCGATATCTTGCAAACCGATGTGCTGGGCGCTAAAAAGGCGGGAATGAAATCCATCTGGGTGCGATCAATGGAATATTACAGGGATGGATCGGAACATGAAATACGGCCAGATCATATTGTAGAGAACTTAAAAGAAGTCCCCCAAGTCATCAAAGAGCTTTAGAGATTCAAAATAGGATTCAAATAGAATTCGAAAAAATTTCAAATTAAATCCAATCGAAATTCGATTATAAGGGGAAAACAGATTTAAGATTTGTATTTAAGATCCCACGCCCTCGACATCGATCTCCGCAACATTTTCGCCGGGTAAAACTTTTTTATGATCCTTTTTAGGGTTTTCCGCTGACTATATGTGATATCTTTCCTATATACTCGCTTAGAGAGGCGACCTTGGAAAAGAATTGCCAAAAATAGAATATTATAGAGCATATTTACTGGTAAGTCTCCAGAAAGAGGGGCATCATGGAATATACCTTTGTATAATTCATCACTTCGGTTTTTCTTCTGATAATAATTTAAATATTGCCTATATGAAAGAATGAGGGAAATATCTTCGATAAGTTCTCTTTTTGCGGGATCTTTATCATTTTTTAATCCCTTAGGGGTGATATTGTAGAGAGGTCCAAAAATTCGCCTACTATTATCAACCTTGATGAGATCATTGCGGGTAAACTCGCTTAAGATTCTCAAAAAGAGGTTTTGATGGGGATCCAGCCGAGAAGAAAATATTTTCAAAACTCTAGAAAGGGGAAGGAGGGACTCTAGCTGCTTTAGCCAATCGAGCATTATTCTATGAATAATTGTCATTTCTGGGTATTGGGTTTGTGGAGGTGATTTTTTAATACAGATGATATTCCATCTTTCCCCCAAGAGCTCAATAAGCCCAGATTTTATTAGATCGATAAGAATTGAAGTCGTTAAGTTAATCCCAATATCATTTCCCTTCAGATTCCCCTTTTTACTGATGGAAAAAAGGAACATCTTCTGATAAAACCACATTATCAATTAAGGAAATAGACAATATTATTTATCATTTGCTTAAAAACACGCGGGAGAGCAATTTACAGAATTATTAATATATGTTTTTAAAGTTCCATTCTTGTCATAAATATATGTATCTTCAAACAATTCCCTTTGATCCCGAAGTAATTCCATTTGTATATTTTATAATCATAACAGCCATTATTGTAACTTTCCTCTATTTAAGATTACTCTATCGTTATCGTAAGAGGGAAAAGCCGTTGATCAGAGCATTAATGTTCAACACTTTGAGCTGGGCAGTAGGAACTTGGGCATATTCCATTGGTCTTATTTCTTGGTATTATATTGACGATAGAACGTGGCTTTACGATATTTCCATCCCAATTGGTTATATCTCCATCTTGATTTCTACTTATTTTGTTTTGAAGCTCGCCACCAATCTCTTGGATTACGATAAAAAAAAGAAAAATCTCGTATTGAATGGATACAAAATTTATATGCTTATAATGATAGTGCTGTTCTCATTGCCCCAAAATAATTGGGGAATACTCCCGCCCATCCCGACCTTTCGGATGGTGAATTTGGTACTACTCATCTTAGGAAATATAATTGTTTATTCTGTGTTAATAAAATTGTTTAGAGATCTAAGGGGAAGAGTGAATGATGCTTTCCAGAAGAAGAAATTATTTTATGTGTTAGTTTTCTTTGAGTTGATGCTAGCCACATTTCTTTTAATGGTTGGAAATGAAATATTTCTCATGTTTTTAAGTGATCCCCCACCCTATGGCATCTTAGAATATTTGGCTTGGACTTGTGGAATCCTCGGATTAATCGTGGGTTATTTAGCATTAATTTTACCTGATAGGTTCAAATATTGGATTAAAAAAAGAGAGAAACAAAAGCAAGAGGAAAGGGAAATTGAATTAAAAACTAAGAATTTAAAAGCCCAAATTGACCAGCTTTGAAGTATTTGATTAGGATAAATTAAGATGTTTTTTTGCAAATTTTATGTATTGCTCCCAATCATACTGCAGTATATTATGGCCACCAGGTCTTACATGATAACCCAAAGTCCCTTGAATCGATTCCTTCAAAGCAGGATCTCTTTTATGCGGGAGGCCCTCAAGCCCTAAAAAGTTGTAAAAACTGTCGGCATCTCGGATTGATTTCATCATCCCACATGCATCTGCCCACATATCCCTGTTTGCCATCCCAACATATGCGGGCCTGGGGGCAATAAGGGCGAATAACATGTGTTGATCTACGGGTAATTGATTTACCTTTTTATTATATTTGTGGAAATTCTCACAAAACCAATACGGCCTTCGGGTGTTGATATGTTCCACAGTTTGGCCAAAATCCCTCCGGGACAGCGCGGCGCCCCCAGTACCCGAGCTATTTGCAATTACAATCGCCCACCTTCTATCTCTTGCACCCGTCCACAAAGAGGTTTTTCCCAAGCGAGAGTGGCCAAGGACAATCCCACTGTTTTCATCGATGGCATCATCATCCTCAAAATAGTCCATGATTCTACTCAGACCCCATGACCAAGCTCCTATGGCCCTCCATTCATTAGGAGCAACGGAAGTCTGA
>CAZEPC010000144.1:0-10554 GCA_964513765.1 uncultured archaeon | reverse complement strand
AATAAAAAAGAAGAAAAGTACTTTTTCTAATTCCTCAATCAGTTAAGTGTGATTCTCAGAATCGTCTACGTATAGGTCTGCATCCTCTTCTTCAAATCTCAGCTTTTCTAGCTCTTCTTCGGGGATTTCTACTTGAATCCTTTCCCCTTTTTGAGCTTCGGCAATGATCTTTTTCTCTTTCTCTTGATGGATCCGATGCAGTTTTTCTTTCGTTTCTTTCCATTCTTCACCCTCCAATTTGAATCTTCTAATGGCCAAATAACCCAAAAATACGCAGATGGCGGGGACAACAGTAAATGCAAAGAGTATTCCGAACTCTGCCCGTGCCGTTTGGACAGATTGATCCTTATTAAACCCAAATGCTTTGATGATGGTGAGAAATAAGGCGTTTGCAATGGAAATAGATGGTTTTACAAAAAGTGCGTTCACTCCTGCGTAGGTGGTTTCTCTCCTCTTGCCAGTGAGTGTTTCATCGTAATCTATCACATCTGTCATTGCCAGATTGCTGGTAAGCGTGGTAATGGCAAAGGGTACTCCAACCAAGCTTAATCCTATTATTCCGCCCACAACCCCATCTCCAATAAGGAAAAATATCACATAGTTTATTGAGCAGGCCAGCAGACCATATTTCAGAGATCTCTTGACACCGTATTTTGCTACCATCTTGTTGGCAAATATAGTGAAGGCAAAAATTGAGGCGAATACCGCTACCAACGGAATAGAGGATGCAAATCCGGTCAATTTCAGAATGTATTGAACATAATAGGTAATAGTGCCGTTGAGAATTGTCCATGCAATTTGCAGAGGGAAGTTAAAGGATTCAAATACTAAAAATTCCCGATTTTTTACGGTTTCTTTAATGGATTCAAAAAAGCCCAGTGGTTCTTCAAACATCGCGTATTTATTTTCGTATATATGGAACGTTGAAAAATACATCAAGATTGAGGCCGAGATTCCAAGGATTATCATGGCAGGTTGAAACCATGGATTTAATTTATCGGGATTATCATCGGTAAGTAAAATCATCGGAAGTACCATAGATATGAGGATCCCTATGGCACTGAAATACGTGCTGTACATTACGATGCTGGATCTTTCCTTTTGGGTGATCGCCATCTCTGCCGGCAGGGTGTAAGTAATAAGTCCTATTATTGTAAACATTGAATCAAATAAGAATAAGACAAGTAATAAATTCCAAAACTTAGCCCATTGTGAATTCTCAAAAACTGGAAACCAACAAAAAATAAAGGTAAGCGCATAGAGGGGGGCACCATATCGGAGATAAGGAATTCTCCTCCCTAATTTACTATGTGTCCGTTCTTGAAATATCCCAAAAAGAGGGTCATTGATGGCATTCCAAATCCCAAAAATAATCCACGCCAGAGAAACTAAATCCTCACCTAATCCCAATTTTACATTATAAAAGAAAGTGATAGCTGAACCCAATGCGATACCATTCAAAGCACTATGTCCAGTTCCAAATAGTCCAAAGGCGATTTTGGTCTTTTTTGGAACGGATTCTTCTTCTAATTCGCTTATCTTCTTCTCTGTTTTTTTATCCATTTTCTTATTTTTTCAAATCATTTTGGGCTTAAAAAGAATTTTAAATTTTTATTCAACTTCGTTTTCTCTCGGGATTGGTTTTTTTACTGGCCTTTTCTCATCACAAAGAAACAATATCCAAAGTAATCATGATAATTCTTAAAGATATTCATCTCATATTTAGCATCCTTAATTATATTCATGGCCTTTGGGTTATTTTCCCATTTCTTTTCAAGTCTCTCGGCTTTTTTTTGTAGATGATCATAATAATCTTCTGTCCATGCTTCAGGAGGAAGAACAAAATGCCCAATGTTGTCGTATTTAATTTCCTGTATTATATCCAGTTTTTCATCTATTGGTGCAATTTCCGGATATTCTTCCCAGAAGTTTTGAACTTCTCGCGGGGGATCTGGCTTTAACCAAACAACTTCAGAAACCGCCACAAAACCTCCGTCCTTCACAAAAGGTCTTATCTTTTTTAATCCCTTCCTAAAGCCTATGTTATAAATTGCCCCCTCCGACCAAATCAAATCAAACTCTTCTGGGGGAAAATCCATCTTTTTCATATCCATCTGGAGAACCTCCACTCTGTCCTCAAGTCCGCTCTCGATGAGCTTCAATTTCAATCTATCCACCATCTGCGGAAAAAGATCTATTGCTGTTATTTTTCCCGCTGTGAAGCTGGCAAGATCTAAAGTCTGAACACCTGGCCCACAGCCAATATCAAGTATTTTGGGTTTTGATGGGAGTGCCTTTATCATATTAAAGGCTTTCCGTGTATATTCTCTGCCTCCTGGTCCCGCCCTTGGCAAATGTCCAAAGAGTTCCATGAAATAATCCATATGATGTATCATTACATTTAAAAGGAGTTTAAAAAATAAAAAACTTTGAAAATAATTTTTTTAAATAGTTCGCGATTTATTCCTCGGGCATTTTATCCCGCAAAACTTTAAGCATTGGAACATCCTTCCCGCTTAAAATTGATAAGAGGGATCCACCGCCGGTGGAAACCGTGACTTTATCTCCGTATTCCGATTGTTGGGCTACAGTCCCCATTTCTCCGCCCCCAATAACCACTTTTGCACCGGAATCAGCTGCCTTCCCTAATGCTTCCACAATATCAAATGAGCCTTTTTGAAATACCTCTTCTTCAAATATGCCCGGAGGTCCATTAGAAACGATTGTTTTTGCTTTTTCGATTTCCTTCTTAAAGAGTCCGATGGTTTTTTCACCAATATCGCCGGTACTTACATCAAGTTCGGCAATCTTTTCGGTGGCTGCTTCTTTTCGCTCTCCGTTTTCTTCATAGGCCAAATCAACGGGAAAGACTAAATTTTCAGGATACTTTTCACAAACTTCTTTAATTTCTTCCTCGTTTCCCTCAAGATCATCCTCGATGAATTTTTTATTTTTTGGACCCAGATCTATGCCCTTTGCGGTTTGCATAAGGCTTGCGGTCAATCCTGCGATAAGAGCTTTGTCAATATTTTCCTCTTCCAAATTATATCTGACTGCTTTAAATTTATCAATCGCTTTTGCTCCACCGACAACCCATACACAAGGTTTCTCGGGATCTAATAAATCTTGCACCATTTCAAGTTCTTCTTCAACGATGGGACCCGCGACAATAGATGGCCATCCGACCAGAGATACTTGTGCACGGTGAGCCGCGCCAAAAGCATCGTGGACATAGTAATCGAACAACGGTGAGAGATTTTTTATTAGTTCGGTATCTTCTGCTTCTTCTATAGATTTCACATTGGTTTCTTTCTTCCACTGTCGGACATTGTTAAGCACCAATACTTCACCAGGCTGGAGTTCCTTAATGGCATTTTGGGCTTTTTCTCCAAATAGATCATCGACAAACTTTACCGTTCCATCATAGAGTTCATCAAGGCGTTCGGCGTGAAGTTTCAAATCAATACAATCAGGTTTTCCGTATCGGCTCTGGTGTGCAATTAACACAACTGCGGCCTCTTTTAACTTTTCTAATGTCGGCACAACTGCTTTAATTCGTAAATCCGCACCTTCACGGATCTCCATCTTGTCTAGGTCAATACCCGAATTCATATCTACTCGGACTACAAGCTTCTTTCCTTTAATATCAAAATCGGTTATTTTTTTATATTTAATTTCTGGCATAATCAATCACAAAATTGGTTTGTTCTTATAAGTTAAAAATGTTTTTCTCGTATTTATGTATGTAATGAAATTAAACGGAGGTTTAAAATGTTTAGGCTTTGGTTCATATAGTCGGTTATGTTATCAGAAACCTCCATTTTCTCTCTCATGATGTGAGGAAACAGACGAGATCGGGAAAAAAATTGTGGATTTGGGAAAAAATGGATAAATCAATTTGGTTTTTATACGATGAAGGGGCTACTAGTATATAGAAAACTAGCATATAGAAAGATAGGAACGATGATGATAGGATAAAGAAATGTGAGCAAAAATGAATGAAGAAAAAACAGAAAAAGATGAGATTAACGATGCGTTTCTTTTAAAATCAACAGATCCCGCCACGAAGAAAAAACGTGCCATCTTAGGGAACGGCTATTTCGGCTGCGATGTATCTAATAATTTCGGCCAAGGATTTGGGCTTTCGGAAATCAAAGATCCCTTCCCCATTATGTATCTGGGTGGAGTCTACGGTGCCTCCTTGAATCCCTCCGAACGGGAACACGGGAAATTAGATGCAATTTTTCGCCCGTTAAATAACTTCTCCCTAATTCCAGATAAACAAGACCCTATGGATGTGTATTCATCTTTAGAAAAAGACTCCTATATCCAAACTCTTGATATGAAAAACGCTATTGTGCAAACCAAAGGTCAATGGGATGATTATTTTATAAATACCGAGATGTTCTTATGTAGAAATTTCATCCATTTTGGGATATTAAGGCTTGAGATTACCCCAACGGAGGGCAAGATTGGGGATTTCAAGTATCTCGTGAGAAAGGATCCCCGTTCTAAGTATGAATCATTGGTCCAGAAAACCGTCCCCCTCCTTCAAGATAAAACTACACATGATGTATTAGTTGAGGATCCAACCGAAAAAGAATTCAATGAACAAGGGAAGAGTGAGGTGGTCGAAGCCGGAGTTTTAAATATATTTGAAGGTGAGATCAAGGAAGATGGGTATGAATTTAATCAAAAAGGAAATTTCGGCATTATTCAAACAAGTGCCATTAAAATAGTGAATGATCTTGGTGAAAAGGTTGATTTTACCAAGGAATGGCATATTGTCGAAAATGACCTCGGGCTGGATCAAGAATGGGAACGCCATTGTATGCTGCGAATTTCAGAAAAGGACAAAAAACGAATTCTCTCCCGATCGGATGGAAAGCTTGTTGTTACGATTTATTTCGGAATTTTCCATGACTATGATTTATTGGTACAAGATAGTAGTCTTTTAGATTACGCCCTGGTGGAGACTCAAGATATTATCAAACGCCCCTATCATCTTGTTAAGGAAACCCATGCGGATGCGTGGCAAAATGAGATTTGGAGAAGTAAAGTGGAAGTGCCGGATAAAGAGGTTCAGAAAATGATTAATGCAAGTATGTATCAAATGGCTTGTAGCTTTAAGGTTGGATTTCCCAATTCGGCCGGACCGACCGGCATAAATAATCATGCATGGAAAGGCCATGTATTTTGGGATGCCGATTTGTGGGTGAATATGGGACTGCTCCCTTGGGCACCCGATCTCTCTCGCTGTATCACAGAATTTCGATATAAGACTATGGATGGAGCACTCCAACACAGAAAAAATTACGTGGATTTATTTGAAATAGAGGGGGTGGATTCCGGAATAAAATATCCTTGGCAATCTACCAACTCCGGTTTGGAAACATCTCCTATGGGATGGGAATCCCAAGAGCATATCACGTGTGATGTTATTTTTGGACAATACCTCTATTATTTGGTGTCAAAAGATGAAAATTACCTCAAAAGGATCGCCTTTCCGATTGCCTTTCATGCATGTATGTATTTAGGGCAAAGAGTAAAAAAAGAAGATGATGGCCTCTATCATTTTCGGGGTGTAGTCCCGGCCGATGAACATCCATTTCCGAATCTTGTGGATGATAATGCCTTTACCAATCTTTATGTTTCAAAATGCATGGAGATTGTGATAGAATGGTGCAAAAAACTCGGGGAGGACTATCCGGCACATTGGGAAGATATTAAGAACAATATGTTTTACAACTTCAATGAAGATGAACAGAGGGTGATTGAATTCAGCGGGTATTCCGGTGAAAAAATTAAACAGGCCGATACCAACTTGCTTACCTTTCCTATTGAATATCCCTTTTCAGAAGAGGTAAAACAAAATAATATGCTCTTTTATTTCGAAAAGCTCCCCGAAAATAAGATTATGATGGGATCCTCGATTTTCTCAATTATCGCAAGCGAACTTGATATGATGGATAAGGCCTGGGAGTATTTTACCGATCTTTTCCCCCATTTTCATCCCAAGCAATTTTATATTGCAAGCGAAGCCCCTAATAATGATTGTTGGCCCTTTATCACGGGATTGGGCGGCTTCTTAGGCGTATTATATTACGGGTTTGGAGGCATTCGATTTAGAAAAAAGAGCCTACTCCTGTGCCCGAGACTCCCCCTGAGCCTAAATCACATAGTTTTTAATCAGATCTCCTTCCAAAACCATAAATTGAAGTTGGAAATTTTTAATGGCGGGGATGAATTTACCATCACCAATTTAGGCCCCTCCCATGACTTCCTCTTCTCGTTTAGAAAATCCCGGAAATTCTCACCAAAGAATGATCCAAAGGCCAGATTTATTGACTCTGAGAGGGAGAATGAGATTCTTTTAAAAATTCATATAGACTCTCAACAAACAATTCAACTCATCAAAAAATTGTAATTTTTCCAAGAAAAATTCTCAATCTCTTTTTTCTGTTTCTTTCAATCCATATTTGGTGCAGTTAAATGCATTATTTTATGTAGGATGATATCCAATGAATATCTAGAAGATCGCAAATTGTGATCAATATGCCCAAAAAAACAAGAAATCCGCCTATATTAGAGATCCTAGATAATCTCCCGGTTTTAGTGGACGCTTTTGATTCCGAAAACAAGATTGTTTTTTGGAATAAAAAATGTGAAGAATTAATAGGATATAGCAAGGAGGAGATTATTCAACATGAGAATCCCCTCTCCCTTCTATATCCAAAAAAAGGTTATCTTGAATATATGATGGAGAAAATTAAGAAAAATGAAGAGGCGAAATCTTTAGAATGGGAGATCACCTGCAAAAACGGGGATAAAAGGAATATTCTCTGGTCTCATTTTTACATGTATTCCTCTCTTCTTGATGCGGATGTATGGGCAATTGGAATTGATGTTACCGCACGTCATCAAATCTCTAAAAAGCTGAGAGAGAGTGAGCAAAAATACCGGTCTTTAATGGAAAACTCGCCGGTAGGATGTTTTATCGTACAAGAAGACCAAATAAAATATGCTAATAAGGTAATGGCCGATATTTTGGGATATTCTGTGGAAGAGATTCTCACGTGGAATATGGAGAAGGCCAATGAGCATATTCATCCCGAAGATTTAAAGGAACTATGGGAAGATAAAGATGAATTCCCAAATAAAGAATTCCGGATTATTAGTAAGAATAAAGAGATTAAATGGATCGCACAATTTTCCCATGAAATTCCATTTCAAGGGAAGAGGGCAAATCAAATCATATTGATTGATGTTACCGACCAGAAGAAAACGAAAAAGAAACTTTTTGATATGAAGCTCAAGGAGCAGAAAATAAATTCGCTGGCCACCCTCGCAGGCGGAATTGCCCATGATTTTAATAATATATTGGTATCCATATTGGGCAATATTAATTTGGTTCAGATGGATTTTCCAAGTAATCAAGTTGATTTATTTGTGAAAGAAAAAGATCAACTGGATGTTGGTGAGTATAGAGAAATCTGGGAAGATAGGATTTTGGATTTACAAGACAACCTTGAAACCATGGAAAGTGCTGTTAGAAGGGCCAAGGGCCTCACTCAACAACTTCTTACATTTTCAAAGGGCGGAAAGCCGGTTAAGAAAGTAAAATCCATTATGAACGTCATCAATAAAACGCTGGTCTTAATCGGCCATGGATTTAATGCGGAAGTAAAAGTGGAATTTGAGGAAAACCTACCCTTGATCGAGGTTGATATGGACCAAATCATTCAGGTATTTCATAATCTGATTTTAAACGCCATCGAATCTATGGAAAAAGGCGGGGTTGTCAAATTAAAACTTGAAAAAGCCCAAAAACGCAAATATGATGATTTAGTTCTTCCATCGGTTAATTACTTAAAGATTTCAGTAATAGATACAGGCAAGGGTATTCCTGCAGATCAGCACAAGAATATCTTTACCCCCTATTTTACCACAAAAAAAGAAGGACACGGATTAGGGTTGGCAGTATCTTATTCTATTGTAAAAAAGCACAATGGCTTTATGAACTTTGAATCCGAAGAAGGAAAAGGGACCACATTTAATGTCTTTTTGCCGATTACAGACAAAAAAAGAGCCGAAATATCCCCGATTATATCAAAAAAGTACATGTTTTCGGGAAAAGTTCTCCTCATGGATGATGAAAAATATGTGAGGAATACATTGAAGCAAATGCTCGAGAGATTGGGTTTCGATGTGGATACTACCAAACGGGGCGAGGAAACAATTAAAATCTACAATGAAAAGATGAAACAAGGTATTCCCTACAATCTCGTTATTATGGACCTCACCATCCCAAGCGGCATGGGAGGAAAAGAAACAATGCAATATTTAAAAGAAATAAACCCCGAGGTGCTTGCAATTGTATCCAGCGGGTATTCAAATGATCCCATAATGGGCCATCCAGAAGAGTTTGGATTTGCGGATGTATTAATTAAACCCTACTCTCTGAATAAATTGAGAAACCTTCTTTCGAAATATCTGAAGCAATGAGATATTGTTTCTCATCATCTTTCCCGTTAAGTTAGATTAAGAGGAAATGAATCATAAAAACCAAAAAAATGAATTGATAAATAGATAAATAGATAAATATAAGATGGATAGAAATAAAAAATATTCAATAAATGCTAATCCTCTCTATTTTTCCAAAAACCCCGATTTCCCAGATATTTTCCTAAATAGACCAAGCCTAACATTATCGGGACCTCCCAGAAAAGGCCCATAGTCGTCCCTAGTGCGGCTATTGAACCTACTCCATAAATTGAAACTGCTGTAGCAATTGCAATTTCAAAATGGCTCGAGGATCCGATTATGGTTGATATTATCCCCTCTGGATATTCCAATCCTGATTTTCTCGTGATAAAAAGATTATAACCCACTACTATAACAAAACCTAATAGGAGAGGGATTGATACTTTCAGTAAAAGTCCAAAATTGTTGATAATTACATTTCCGTTTAAAGAAAACAAGATAATGAGGGTCATCAATAGAGCACCCGTTGCAATCTTCCCCACAATGGGTTTATACGTGTTTTCAAACCATTCTTTCCTTTTATATTTTAAAATAATCTTCTTTGAAAGGTTTCCAAATACCAAGGGAAGCCCGATAAAAGCTAAGCTTGAAATAAGTAATAACATCCTGTCTATTTGTATACTTTCCAGTCCCGTCAATAGGACAACTATTGGGCCATAAAACATAATAAGGGTAATTGTATTAATAGAGGTATTTATTACATTTTGTTCTTGATTTCCGTTGGCCATTTTTCCCCACACCAGTACCATCGCTGTACAAGGCGAGGATCCCAGCAATATAACTGCCACAAATAATTGTTCCTCATTAAATAAAAAGGCTTTTCCTAATCCATAAGCCACCAAGGGAGCAATGATCCAATTGGATAAGAGGGTTAAAAGAATGGGTTTAGGGTTTTCTTTAAGCTTTTTAATCTCTGATATTTGGACATTCATGAGCGCGGGATACATCATTAAAAAGAGACAAATCCCGATCGGAATAGATATCCCTTGGAATTGCCACGAATCAATGGTTTCTCCGATTTTTGGAATATATTTTGAAAGGAGCAATCCAATTCCCATGCAAACCACGACCCACACTGCCAGATATTTTTCAAAGATGGATAGTATTTCATCTCCATTATCCTCCCCGCTAGAAATTAGGGAAATGTTGGTTTTTTCCCCTTTTGTGTTTTTTTGGTCTTCATTTGGTGCATTTTTTGAGCTTTCTTCAAATTTTTGGTTTTCAGTTATTTGAGATTTCATTAATATTATATAGTTTAGATACAGATAAAAAATATTCGATACGAAATATCTTAAATTAATTTAAACAAAATTTATTTTAGTTTAGAATGCATTTTAGTAATTAGTTGTATGACTCAAAAAACAGCAGATCAAAACAAAAATAGCAGGAGAAAGGGAAAAAAAAACGCCTTTAAGATGAATATAATCGAAACATTGTCTAAATGCCAAGATTTCGGAGACCCCGAAAAAACCTACGAAAACTTGACAACAATTAAGAAAAAGGTTTTGGATTCTAAAGATAAGAAAAAATGCCTTTCTATTATTGATGCCTTGGCAAACGAAGATAGATTCGTCATCTTTGATACTCTTAGGGAGAAAGACCGGTGTGTATGTGAGTTAGAGGCGATTTTACAAAAGTCTCAAGCATCTGTGAGTCATCATCTTAAAATTCTTCAAAATGCCAAGCTCATCCACGGATGGAAAAAAGGGAAATTTACCCATTATTCTATTATAACCTCAACCGTTGAATTTTTTCGAGACTATTTGAAGGATTGGCTCACGGAAATAGAAAATATTGTAAATATTGAGCATTTACTCTAAAAAGTTGATCTAGATTTAAAGTTGACAAAAGCTCTTTTAGGGTTATGAATTATTATTCGTATGTCAATTCAATCAATTCAAGCAATCTATTTCTCGCCGACGAAAACCACCAAGAAAAACCTTCATGCTATCATGGAGGGTACCGGACTTAAAATTTTAGATGATATTGATTTAACCCTGAAAAATGATA
>CAZEPC010000143.1:0-10607 GCA_964513765.1 uncultured archaeon | reverse complement strand
AAGCGGAGCCGATTGGGAACACCTTACAAAAAACCTCTCGTCCGGTTCGTATAGCTTATCCGCCAGATACTCGAATTTCTCCGATAAATCGCCGAAACTATCGTCCAGCGTAAGGGTGCCCAAATTATTGGGGTCGTTAAACCCTCGGCCCCCGAATCCGCCCGCCACGAACGATCTTGTGCCCATGGCCATATTGATATCACCATTTTCGGGGAGGGCGCTCTTGGGCCCCAGCATTTCGATACTTCTGATCACCGCGTAATACGGGAAGAAGGAGAGATTCCGTTCTCCCCCGTTCGCATCGATGGAAAATTCAAAGGCGATGGAATTCTGGTGGTAATACACCTTTCCTTTTGCTATTTTCTGTTTTTCTATGATTGAACTCATCGTTAATTCACCTCGTTAAACACGGCCAATTTGAGCATGACCCGAATTTTCGCCTCATCGTTTGGTGCACTGGTATGAGGGGTGGCTTGGATCACAATGGCGGGGCGGTTAAAGTAAAGAGTGGGGCTGTGGATCTTGAAAAACCTGCCCCGGAAGGGGGTAATCTCGTGCCCCTCCTCGCCGCCGAACTTTTTATGTCCGTTCTGGGGATCCACCCACAACCGATTGACGGCGGTTGGGTCGATGGTGGGGGTAAGCGTGGTCGAATTCACATAACTGAGCGCCTTAACCCCGTATCCCAGGATGGAAATACTCCGGTTGTGCTCCAAGGGAAGTTCAAATTGGTGTGTTCCTTGTTGGGTTATTGTAAAAACTTGGGAAAACACGTACTCTTTGATACGCTTAGGCTTATTCTTCACCAATACGATGTTCTCGCACTCGTGAAACTGCAAAAGCCGGTTGTTCTCCACCAGTTTTTTCTGTAAATTTTGCGTGATGTAACTCATGTTCATCACTAAACCATTCTCGGTTAGGGGGCGGTTTATAAACAAATCGCAAAAAATGGGGTAGTCGCCGGGGAGGAAAAAAATCGGGTAAAAGAGAGAAACGGGAAAAAAAGGAAAAAAAGAAAAAAACAGGTATTTTAAGGATATATCGCTGGTCGGCGGGAACTATGCCGTGAAATGCACGTATTCGTACATGATATCTAAGGTACAATCCGCAGAAATATCCCCAAATCCCACTTCTAATTTGAGGGACTTAGCTTTCTGGGCCAAGATTGGTCGAGCAAGATCACAATAAATAAGATTTGAGTCAAACTCTTCATCGTTGTGCAATTGGGCATTCATCTTTTCAAGGATGCCTGTAGTATGTAATGGGACCTGAATATCATCCAGCATTAATTTTATTTCGTTGATTGGTTCTCCGTCTATGTTGTGGATCATGAAACTGTCCAGCATTCCGAATTTCGGAAACCTAATATCGTCCTTTACTTGATTTTTATATGAATTCTCCGGAATTGGTATACTATTTTGGAAATATCTTCGGTAGCCCGTACTTTTTGCCTGCTTGTCTTGAATTACCCGAACAGTAAGAAATGGATCGGAATGAAATGTTGAATGAGCAAATTCTATCTTAACGTTTAAGCTTTTTGCCGATTCTGGAATAGAAAGATCCAGTTTGTTCATATAGTCCGTGAAGAGCAGCTTAAAGAGGGCAACATAATGTACTTCCACCTCGGCACTACTAGTGGTCACAGTTTTTTTCGCATATGCCTTTCCTGGAAATTTAGATCGCATTAATTCCAATAAAAATTTTCCCGAAATATCCACAGCGGCATTCATCCCAGTTGGTTCAATATGAACATTGCTAATCACATCTACCAAATCATCAAGAGTCTTTGCTGGATCTCCGTCATTAGGTTCATCGTATTTTAAAAGAATATCAATACCCGTCACATTCCCGACTAAATCAAGCGTTGCCTCCCAAGTATCCATGGAAGCAATATTAAGTTGATTTGCCGGCATCTTCGTTATTAAATCGCTACTAGCCATTTTTTATTTCTCCATTTGTTTTAATTTTTTTTATTCAATTTTCGATTCCTGATCCACGGTGAGTCCCGAGATTTGGTTCGTGCAAAAACCTCGAAAATCTCAAAATGGATCGCATCTATTAATACATTGCTCATTACCGACCGATTTTTAAATACCCCCCTCCCGGCGAAAAAATTTGGAAATTTTCGATCTCCGGAATCAATACGAATCGACCGCGATGGGTATTTGCCATTTTTTGCAAGCCATTGGCCGGCTTTTATCCATTTTTTCCTTTAAGTGCCGAGAATCTTTTCGGATAATTCCCTAAGACCATTCCCAATCTTGCCCAAGGAGAAATCAACCGGCCCTCATTCGGATCCATCCTTTGTTTTTCGGATCCCTTTCAATTCATAGAGATCGCTTTTGATCGATTCGGGTATTTTCTCACCGAGATCCTTTAGGTGCAAATTCATTGTAAGAAAAAGGGGAAAAAAAGATCCATGTGAATTGTATCAGGTTTCATCCCCGAATGCCCGATCATCCTTTCCATGTCAAAATATTCCAATTCAATCCTACAAAAATGGACGGGGGTTCCGAAAATGTAAAAAAAG
This sequence comes from uncultured archaeon, assembly GCA_964513765.1. Lineage (GTDB taxonomy): Archaea > Asgardarchaeota > Lokiarchaeia > Sigyniarchaeales > Promethearchaeaceae > CAZEPC01. The sequence goes on along the minus strand of CAZEPC010000143.1, from coordinate 8,077 downwards.
TAGGAGATAATGACCGACCCCTATATAAAGGGGTAAAACCTCTAGAAACCCAAAACAAGATCCTCAGCCCCCAGGGAAAAGAGGGAAAGAACGATTTATCGTGATACTATGGTTGGAAATGAATGATAAGCACTTCGAAAAGAATCAGAATATCTTGAAAAGGAAGAGAAAAGCAATAAAAAAATGAGGGGGCACGGGGATCCTGAAACCGGGATCCATTGCTTGAAATTTCACTGGTTCGCTCCACTTTAGGCGGCGATGTTCCGAGAGTGTCATTTTTTCGGGAGAAAATGACCGCCCCCTATTTAAAGGGATCAAACCTCTAGAATCCCAAATCCGATCTTAGCAGCCTCCACAAGAAGGGCCAGATATATATTTATATTCATAGAATTCATGACTGCCATGGAAATATTAATTAGGAGTCCCTAAGACCTCAGCAAAAGAGTGTTTCTGATAAAGGATATCTTTCAAGAAATTAGATCGGGGATCGGTATTTTCTAAACCTGATTCGGGCATTTTCCGCTCCACTTTAGGCGGCGATGTTCCGAGAGTGTCATTTTTTCGGGAGAAAATGACCGACCCCTATTTAAAGGGATCAAACCTCTAGAATCCCAAATCCGATCTTAGCGGCCTCCACAAGAAGGGCCAGATATATATTTATATTTATATAAATTATTACCGCCAGGAACTTATTAATTATAGTCCCCTAAGACCTTATACAAAAAGATCTTCGCGATAAGAAATATATTTCTAGAAAGTAAGTCGGGGATTGATATTTCAAAACCTGATTCGGGCATTTTCCGCTCCACTTTAGGCGGCGATGTTCCGAGAGTGTCATTTTTTCGGGAGAAAATGACCGCCCCCTATTTAAAGGGATCAAACCTCTAGAAACCCAAAACTTGCAGAACTTTTGCTTCTTCGGGAAGAAAATGATCGCCTCTTCTATAAAAAAATTCCCGCTCCAACAATTGGGCGGGAAATCGGGAATACAGAGGCTATAACTTGTGATTATAGTCAATATTTTATGATCATAGGCAATTTCTGTAAATTTTTCAGGTATTTAGGCACATTCTGTAAATGCCTCAAAAAGAAAATACACCAGGGTGAAAAATTACAAAAACAAATACAAAAACAAAACAAAACGAAAACAAGAAAACAAGAAAACAAGAAAACAAAAAAGCAAAAAACGGAAAAATATAATGTATCTCGACCCCTGAATGATCGGGGGTTAGTGTTCGATGCTGGGACTCCGCCTACGGGTTCGATTTCGCCGGCAATGTCACCTGGATTCCCTTTTCCTTGAGCATCTTCAGGACCGGATCGGTTTCCCGTGGTTCGGGCAGTGCGTTCTTTCCGTCTTCCGACATATTCGGTCCGTTTCGACCTTTCGGGAATAATTTGGACCATGCCCGCCCAGCTATCTTGGCCAATGCGCCCAAGACACCAATCTCCTCTTCATTGCGGTCACCTTTTAATTTTTTGACCACAAAGCCCTTGATCTGTTTGTACTCCTTGGGGGTGATGATCGAGCCCAGAAAATCGGCGTTTTTGGGATCTAACTTCTCAAACTCTTGAAATTTTCGCAAGGTTTGCAGCCCACCTTGTTCATCTCGGTTTGGCCGAGGGGGAGCGGGACTCCTTCTTGTCCTCCTTTGAGGTTGATTCCCCGTCGGCGCTCCGGTGCTCTGCCGTTTCTTCTTAGGGGCGGGTCGATCGGTGATGCCCTTTACTTCGATGCGATCCTCCGCCAGTATATCGCTGATGGAGGGGATGGCCGCGGTTCTGCCACCCTTGTCTTCCTTGGGCGGATTACGGCGACCAGTATCTTTATGATCGGGATTATCTTCGCTTAATTTTTCTGTCATAGGTTCTTTTTCATTCCTTTATGGTTGGGTGGTATATAGTGATTTTTTTTTTTGTAAATCGGTGCGGAAAAAAGAAAAAACAAGGTACAAAAAACGCGGTTCAATTGGAACTTCCTCCAAATATCTCTTGTTAGTTCCCGGGCGGCGGATTGGTCGCGGACTCAGATTTGCCCATCTGGGCATTTATCATATCTTTGTCCTCTCGCAGCATTCGCTGTATCTCATCGAACATGGGCGGGTGCTTCTCCTTTATGTAATGCACGAATAATCTGCCGATGGTATCGGTGTTAATGGTGAGGTTATGGAGCATTGTCTCTAATATTCGGTTACTTTCTTCCAATTTTTCAATTTTCTTTTCCTGGGCTTGGAGTATCTTCACCAGAGTGGGAAATCCGGAGGCATCTTTTACCAGCCCGTTGAATTTCTTGGAAAGGTTTTGGTTCCCCATGGCGCTGGTAAATGCCTCTAAAAACAGTTCCCCGTACTCCTTGCAGGACTCGGGGTTGGTGAGTGCAGCCCGAAACATCGCTTCTAGTTCTGAAATTTCTTTGGTCGTTAAGGTCATTTGCTTTCATCTCAATAATAATTCGCAGTAGGTAGAAATAAAAAAAAGAAAGCCTTTTTCCCGGGGTAAGTTAGCGGGAGAAAAGATCTTTCAGACGGCTCCAGGCGGAACGCATTGCCCGGTCCGTGTGCATGGTAATTCTGTCGATATTGGCTACTCCGTAAGCCAGGATTGCAATCCCGAGGGTCGCCCCCCCGATCCGTACGATATCATCGGTGGGGAGCGCTCTGGGGTCGCCCAAATCTATGCCGATCGTTTTCAGCGAATCGGACACGGATATGAGCCCCCGCTTCAAGTTAGCCGCGGCGGTATCCGACCAGCGCTTGAGCGCATCCGAGGTATTTTTCATCCATCGTTCGATGGTTGCTTTTGCCTCGGCGCTCATCTGCGGGTCGAGTTCGGAAGTAAAGCCGGAAGTTCGTGCGGTTGACATTTTAATTATCTCCTGGGTAACTTATTTCATTAAATAGACCAAAAGGGAAGGGAGACCGAGGGCCGCAAGGGCTCCCGCATAATACTCCCAATTCTCCTTTATATCCTTCTTGAGGGCTTCTTTTCGCTCGTAGGAGGCGATGGCGCTTTTTTTCTTGTAATTGAGCCAAATATATTTCAGCCTGGGATAAATCGTGTATTCCCACGACCAAGCCGATTTTTCACCGACCCACTTCATGGCCGTATCAACACCATCTTTCATTGCCTCCAAGGCCGAAGAGAATTGGCGGTTCACCCACGATTCCAAATTGCCGAAATCCGGGCGCCACCCATCCCATGAAATCAACCCGTCCAAAAAGCGCTTGGCTTGAGGCTTAAACGGAAATTCAACGGCCCGCAGCCAATTAATCGGGTTAAAATAGGTCAGATCAAAGGGGCCGATCTTGGTCTCCTTGAGATCCAGATCGAATCTGCCCCTCCTGGACTGGTCAAGTTCCTTTCGCCATTGCTGTCTCTCCTCCCGCTCCCGTCTTTTTTTGCGGGCGAGCATCTTCCGGCGGTTCTCGAATATTTGCCGAATTTGCCTGTCGTATTTCTCCAAACTCTCATCGACTTTGCCCGAATCGGGATCGTAGTCCTTTATAAAGTCGGCCACTTCCGCTTGGGTTCCCTCGGCGATACCGTCCATCCAGCTCCCGAACTCCGAGTTAGCCACGGGCGGGATACCTCCGGAACGGTTCGTGAGGGAAATCTATAGTGGTTGTATGCATTTTATCATTCCTCTTGGTGGTCACGGGTTCAATAACCCCGAATGTGTTAATGTAGGCAGGGATCTCTCCCATTGACCCAGCTTTTCCTCAATGCCGTCGATCCGGTGGGCATTCTTTGCCCCCCGAATGTGCGGAAAGTACTTAACGGAAAGCCCGATTCCGAGCGCAAGGGCGGTCCCGATCATGATATGGCGGGAGTATTGCTTTATGAGTGCTTTATTGCCTCCCCACCAATCTCTGATCTTGTTGCCGACCAATTGATCGAACACGCCCTGCATCTGTTCGAAGATTCCGCGGGAAATCTCTCCCAGGGAATTCCCAGCATATTGGGCCAGGATCCCCCCGTAATCTCTCAGCTTATCGCCGGCAAGATAGGTAAGATCCTCCACCTTAAAGGCCACCTTGGAGCTTACATTGTGGATTCCTTCGGAAATGGGGGACCCGATCTTGGCAATAATGTCGTTGAGCGGGGAAAATACCCAGTTCACCACTTTTTCCTTCAGACCGATGGGCCCGGCCTCCTATAATTTTTCGGGGTCCGCGATATCTCGTGCGGAACTTTGTACATAGTACGGTTCATATTATTCATCTCGCTTCATCTCATCTCGCATTTTTTTTTTTTTGGTATGCTGTGAAGTAGTTGTGCAATCGCTCAAAAATGGCGCATTCGGGAAGTGGTGATCACAACACGTGATCGTATCTTCCCTCTTGCAACCTGTTTCTCACTTTATTGCTCATTCCTTTCAGCTTATCCTTGGCCTCGCCCAGGACATCCTCGAGTCTATCATCCAAATTCTCGGGATTAACCTTGGCGCTGGCCGCCAGTTCATTGAATTTCTTTTTCGCTTCTTCTGCTTTCGTTTTTAGGGAATCAAACATACATTTCTTCACCTACTTATATATTCACGGGTAGGGGATGGTTTTTATATATTCTAATTGGGGCGATTTTATGCGACTGCAAGGGGGGTAGAGGAAGATCCCGATCGAGGATCCAGAGAGGCGATCCATGAATTGAGCTTGGAGAGGATCTCACCTTGCCGGGATTTGGGAGAGCCCAGCAAGAGGCGGATGATTCCTTCCCGTAATCGGTCCCGGATTGTCCTAAGATCGGTTAAGGGAAGGTGGGTAAGATGAGGAAGGGAGTACGGGGTACTTGCCGAATCTTCGGCTATTGACTCCATAGAGGACGGAGATCCTTCCGCCCTTCTTGTGGCGACGATTACATCTAACTCCACCGTGATGATTAAAAACAGCTGGGCTAAATCGGCCAGAAATGAGCGGTTGTAGCGGATGGTGAGGATGCGCTTGCAAGCCCCGTCATCAATCCGCAGCTCATTTCGGAGGATGGCGAGGACATGCCGTCTCGAGATGGTAAATTCGAGTCTCATACATTGGGCGCACAAGGTTCGGACCTTTGCCAGGGAGATTCCGAAATCCCGCTCAACGTTCTTCTCCAACCGCTCGAGCTTTCTGCGTTTATTCGTTGCCTCCCGAAGAGTTCGGGCATTCCCCCTTTTGCGATCTAAGGTTCTTTTAACCCCGATAATTTTTTCAATTTGGGTTTTTGCATTCTGCACATCCGCTTTTCGACCGCCCGCCGATTTCACGGCTTTTGCAATAAGCGCGGTTTTCCTCTTTTGGGGAGGAACCGCGGGATAGAGCCCGTATAAATTCCGAATTGAGATGGGGGAAAGGGCATACCTGCTCTGCAGCTTGCGCTCCGAATCGCGAATATTCTGTCTAAAATCAGCAATAATCTTTTGCAGCGAATAGATTTGGATAAGGCGATAGATCTGGGGCGGATCGAGGCTATGGCGCGGGCAGGGGGCGCCGATATTATTTTGAATCATGACCTCCAGGTCTTTTCTGAGCTTTTGGTAATTTCTCTCGATCTTTTGAAAAAGATTTTCCGATCGGCCGGTGAGATCGGGGCGCTCTGGAGTATTTCCCGATGAATTTATCCAAATTTTGAAGATTTCGAAAAGGTCGGATACCCCAAAGGTATCTTCGTGAGATCTCGAACCGTTAATTTTGCGTAAAAGGTCCAGATGGCTTTTTTTGGTGGTCCTTACAATTGAGGGGAGCAGAGCTTTTAGCGGGGCTTTGGATATATTTTCCGTGCAAATGCCTAAATTTTGGATAAATATGCGCTTCACCTTCTCCAAGGACTTCCGATAATTTGTAATCGAATCTTTTTGGAGCATAATTTTGCACATATCTCCGTCCAAATCGTCCAGGGTTGTGCCCCGCAAATCGCCGCGCAACAAAATAAACTTCAATTGCGATACCGTAATCGGGATCCGCATGGTACGTAAAAACTCATAGAGCATGGCCAAATAGTTAAGATGGGGTTTAGAGGGGGCAGCCCGTTTATGGGCGGCATTTTCTCCCAAGCGGGGATACACCCTATTAAAGAATGCCACGTATTTGGGAATTTTCTCCCGGAACGGGGTAAGTCCCTCTAGCTCGGCGGGAATCTTTTTCCCCGAAGTTCCCAGAATATGCATACAATACCGCAAAAAGAGATCGGGATGTCCGGGTGGATGGCGGGCGGAGAGATTGTGTCCTTCTTCCGGGTGGCAGGGTGCCACATATGGTATCATGGTAAGGGGTGATTCGGAACCGATAGATAAGGTACGCCGGCCCCGCTCGATGCGCAAGCGCGTTAGATTCTCCATTTTGGCGGCGATTTCACGGAACACCGCCGCAAGCTTCTTGGCCAACTTTCCTATCCGTGTGCCCTCGGTTCTCAGAAATGCAACCGGTTTGCAGAGGTTTCCCTCTCCTCTATCCCTCCGCGGGTCCTCCCGTCTAAACTCGGTTTCGGCTATCTGTTCCTTCACTTCGGCGAGTATCCCCCCGCACAGATCTTTTAATCTCTTCACGGTACCGACCCAATTCTCTAAGCGGGAAGAGGTGGAGATGGATCGCTTTAATTTGGGCGTATGGGTACGGTGAAATTTCAGAACTTGCTCCAGCACGTGCGAAAGGGTTAGATACAAATCCGCCAGCGCCGATTTTTCTGGAATACACGCCCTCTTTGATCGGACGGATCGCGCCTGCCGTATCCATTGGGGTAATTTTCGGCCGTGGGTCCCGGTATATTCGAAAAATGCCCTTTTTCCCCGGGATTTCAAAATTGTAAGAAGGGTGCGGGCGGCCCTTTCGATCTTGTTCATGTCGGTAGGGGCCTCTGTATTCCCGGCGACATTGCCGATAATTCTGTTGAGAAGTTTGGTGGCGCCGCCGAGCATTGTCCGGATGGTGCGTTTTATTCGGCCCAGATCGGAGCAAATGTCGGGGTCGGAGAGGGGTCGGAAGATGGCGCGGGCAAGTGCCAAACGATCCTCCGGGCGATATCTCTCGACATGATCGATTCCCCCGTGAAACAAGAGTGCCTGAACCATATCCTTCTTCATTTCGGTAGCGTTTAGATTTTCCGGCAGCTTCCCCCGATGGATGCACCAATTGATCCAAAGAAGCGAAAAGCTTTCCAATATTTGGCGGGGAGTGGTATCGGGGCGGGTTTCTTCCATATGGAAGAGGCGATGGATCTTTTCCCTTCCCCTTTTTCCCCCTATGTTTTTTGCGCGGACGGGCGATTCGGTTGCCCCTTTTTCCCGGCTGCTTTTCTGTCCTTTTTGGAGGATGCCGAAGGTGCGTGCCCCGAGGGGGTCTTGATGGATGGTGGCCAGCCCGCCCGTGTGAAAATTACAGCGGTTCATTGCGTAATTGATTCTTTGCAGCTGGGAATCCGGGCGGGTATATACCGCCCGCAATGCCCGCATATATCGCTGCACCACCCTTTGCACAAATGAAAAAAAGTCCGAGAGTCCGTCTTCCAAATATGCATACGCGCACAGGGCATATTTTGCAATCCGTTTCACGCCGGTAAAAAGGTTCAGCTCCCGAAAGGTGGGATAGGCTTTGTGCATTTGGTTTGCGAGGTTGCGGAGTCTATTTTCCAGCAGCGACTCCAAGAGGAGCATACGGCCGTCTCCGGGAGATCCGTTGCGGGGATTGTTCCGAAGTGAATCGATCTCCCGCATTGTCAGGATAACGATCATTTCGTTCACCGAGAGCACGGCTTTGGTGCCCTTAAACAGCTGATATTCCCGCTTTCCGCCCGAATAGGCATTCTGTATCGAAATAATGCGGGATACTAGCGTATAGGGCCACGCAAACTTTCTCTCGTCCGCCACCATCGCCTCCATCCTGGAGCACACCTTTTTTGCCTCCGATAAGATCACATGGTTTTGCTCCGATTCCTTATACATATCATCCCCGAGGATTTTCTCCAAGTGCTGGACGGTCTCGCTTTTTTTTTTCTTTTTGATATTTGTATTCCCTCTTCCGTCCCCCGATTTACCCTTCCCTTTTTTCGAGAATCCGGGCGGAGAGGGGGCACTCCCGCCGGCAGACCTCGGACACATGTCCTTTCTGAA
>CAZEPC010000142.1:0-10638 GCA_964513765.1 uncultured archaeon | reverse complement strand
GATTGGCTATGGTATCGCCCCCTCAAAAAAACGGGCATGTTGCACCTTCGATATTGGTGGCGGCGGATCTATGTGGTGTTGACGAGGTATTTCGATGTGGGGGAGCTCAAGCAATAGCGGCTCTTGCATATGGGACAGAATCAATCAAACCCGTAAAGAAAATAGTAGGGCCCGGCAATAAATGGGTGGCGGCGGCGAAGCAATTGGTGGCAAATACATGCGGGATCGACAACCCTGCTGGCCCGTCCGACATTCTTTTAGTGGCAGATAAAACCGCAAACCCTCTATGGTCTGCCTATGATCTGCTTGCTCAGAGTGAACATGGACCTGATAATGTATCTGTACTGATTTCCGAGGATGAGGAAATAATAGAAAGCATCCTCACCTCTCTCTATAAAATTACCTCTCAATCTCCTCGAAAAGAGATCATTCAAAAAAACTTAGAAAAAACCGGGTTAATCATCAAATCTGAGTCCCACGAGGAAACCATCCGTCTTATTAATGTAGTGGCTTCAGAACACCTTCAGTTAAGTGTGAGGGATCCCCGATCTTGGCTCAAGGATATTAATAATGCTGGTGCAATCTTTTTAGGCTCTAAAACACCGGTGCCCCTGGGAGATTACGTGGCGGGAACTAATCATGTTCTTCCTACCTCTGGCTATTCTGAATTCTATTCGGGATTGTCCCTTCAAGATTTCATGAAGGAGATGGATGTATTGGAATGTACCCAAAAAGGGGTCCAAAATCTTTATCCCTCCTTGGAACCGATCGCTGAATTTGAAGGCCTCATTGGCCATCGAGACTGCGTGAAATCCCGGATAGAAAATGAAAATGAAAATGCAGCCAACATAAAAAAGAAGAGATAAAAATGAATGAAGAAAAGTTCATAACCGAAAAATTACCCAAATTACGAAGACGATGCTTCAATATCTTGGAGGGCTATACTCCAGGAGAGCAACCCCAAAATGTCGAAGAATGGATTAAGCTTAACACAAACGAAAACCCATATCCTCCGCCAGATCAGGTAAAAAAGGATTTACAAAAAGCAATTGAGCACAGACTCCGTATGTATCCGGATCCGACTGCCAAAGAATTGAGGAAGGCAATTGTAGAAAAATATGTATCTCAATTCGATTTTGACATGTATGATAATGAGGAAAACGTGTTAGTGGCGAACGGCAGCGATGAAACCTTGGATATTCTATTTAAAACGTTCATCGATCAAGGAGATCATGTATTGTATTGTACTCCAAGTTACGGTATGTATCCTGTTCTTGCAGAGACTTATGATGCGGTTAAAGTAGTTCTCCCGTTGAACGATGAGTTTAAATTGGACTTGGAAAAGATCCAGTTCAGAAAATCCGATAAACTCCTCATTTTATGCTCACCCAATAATCCGGATGGCGGAATTATCCCTCTAGATCAATTAAAAACAATTTGCAATAGATTCTCGGGTGCGGTGTTTGTCGATGAAGCATACGGGGATTTTGCGGATCAGACCGCCTTAGAAATACTTCCTTCTTGTCCCAATTTAATTGTGGGGAAAACATTTTCGAAGAGTTTCGGGATGGCCTCTATACGGTTGGGATTTGCTTTTGCTCATAAAGAAATAATTAAGTTATTTAACACGGTGCGATTACCCTACAACGTATCCTATATGACACAAATGGCCGGTATTTCTGCTCTCAATTCTTGGAATAAAATTACCGATAATATTGAAAAGATCAAAAAGGAAAGAGAAAGATTAATTGGTGAAGTAAAAGATTTGGATATACGGGTTCTACCCACGCAATCAAATTTCTTTTTGATGGAATTCGAATCCCCTGAACGATGTAGCCATATTTTCAATTCCCTTAAAGAAAGAAAAATCTTGACCAGGTATTGGTCCTCGGAAGAATTAAATCGCTTTATCCGTGTAACAGTTGGAACGCCAGAACAGAATAAAAAGTTTCTAATTGCCCTCAAGGATATAATCTCAAAAGATTAGAGGTATAGGTATCTTATTTTCAGGATAAAATTAGGTATCTGGTTCGAAAATTGGTGATCTCGAAGCAATTAATAATGATATAAAAAATAATGAAAAAAGACCAGAAAAAATAGACCAGAATATGAAAAAAGTTTTTTTCCTCTTTCTATTTCGATTTTTAGATAATTAAAGCAAGCAATTGCATTTGTATTCTAACCTCGCTCAAGAGGTAAAACTTGAGCAAATGAATTATTCTTTTTGCTGAAGCAATACCTTTAGCTGATCATGTTTGAGCTGTTTGAAGTTTTCTGCATCCAGCTCTTCCACGATTTCCCCTTCTTTGCCGAGGAAATACTTTAAAGCAGTTCTCACGGCCTCTGATCGGCTGGGATAAAATCCCATATCGACCAATACTTCTATACAGTCTAAGTAAATATCCGGAATATTGATTGTACATATTTTCATAATTTATTAACTCCGATTCTTAGAAAAGTGCTGAAAAAGTGTTTTTGTAAAGTAAATGTCCTTGGGTACATTAAATAACTACTATCCTCTTCTATATATAGTATAAATAAAAAACACCAACACACACCCTAATAAATATATTTTAGTCGGCATCCTTTTTAAAAAATTCGGTAGTTACACAGCCCATAAACCATTAACATAAGTCTTATTGCATAAGTACCATGATATTACGAGGTTAATGTTTTTCGTTTTTCCCATATAAAGTTTGTGCTTTTTGTAATTGTTATGAAGATAATAGCCTTTTATAGAAGTAAGAAGTTGAAAAAAGTATTGGAAAGTTTCTAAAAACGTTATTTGTTCAACCAATGTACAATCTCAATAATATTGTTGTCTGGGTCACTAAAATAGGCCCATTTTACTTTATTTTCAATTTCATTTGGTTTTCCAATAAATGACACATTTTTTTGTTTAAGCTTTTGGATTGCCTCCCCGAAGTCTTCTACGGTGAAAGCTAAATGAGGTGAGTTTGCCCTTTCCTCGAAGTTTGGAGTGTTTATTGGGCCTTTTTCCCTATCTAACCTTTTTAAAAGTTCTAAATCTCCCCCCTCTAATTGAAAATATGAGAATTCTTCTCCGTGCTCTTCATCCACTTCTCGTGATAAAAATTTAAGACCTAAGGTATTTTGATAAAAATCAATTGCTTTGTCCATGTCAGAAACAAGGAAGGCAAAGTGATCCACTTTTTTAAATTTTATATTAGCCATAGATAGAATGTAGATTTTTTCACTTAATTTCTTTATTGATTTTTTCACTTAATTTCTTTATTGATTGATCTCCTATTTAGAAGCCATGATAAGGGAAAATACATGAAAAACTCTCATGAGTTTTTATATGTTATACGGAAAAAGAAGATAGATATATCTTTGAGCTTAAGATTTACACCCAAAAAAAAGAAAATATTTGGATTAAACTCCCTAAAAACACCAAACTCATAGTTTATTCAGATAAATACTCCAATTTATTAATCTCCTCGGGTATTTCTCTCTCGAGTTCTCTTTCTTCAAAAAGGGCACTAAACTTATCAAATACCAATACAAAAAGAGAGAAGATTTTTATTAATTCTTAGGCTTTAACTAATATCGTATGCGGCTTTTTGAAGATATTTATTATTACAAACATCCAATCGGGGCTAATTGTAATGTGTATGCATTTTTAGATGGAAATCATATTGATCTTATCGATACGGGGGTAAAGAAACTAAGGATTGTACGCTGGCTCTTGAAGGAGATGAAAAAAGATGGACTTCAACCCGCAAATGTGCGGAAAATCATCCATCCTCACTATCACTTTGATCATGTGCAGGCAGATTCTTTCTTTCAGACTAAAATTATTTCAAACGGGGATGTTGTACCTGTCTTTGTTCCCGAAAATGATCTATTTCGTACCACAGAGAACTTTGATCTCATGAAATGGAATTTAAATGAGTTAAAGGAAAAATTTGGGCCAGAACTCTTTCACCAGTATTTTAACAATTATCAAAGAGCATTCAAGCTTGGTGGGCTTATATTTTCAAAGCTCATACATGTGAAAACCCCTAAAAATATCAGAGGGATGAAAAATGGTCAAAAAATTCAAGTCGGGAAACGAGAGGCGAAAGTAATTAGTACCGGGGGTCACACAGAAGGCCACTCCTTTCTCTTTTTTGATGATGAGGACAAGATCCTCTATACGGGAGATCATGATGCTTTGAACGAATTCACTTGCGATTGGGGAAAAACGCTCGAATCTGTGAGAATCGCCCAAAGTTTGAAACCCGATAACGTATTTATCGGGCATAATAACCCTAAATTAGGACCAAATGATGCCCGGGATTGGTTATCTTCCTATTTTACCCAATTTGAGAGTATTTTTGCTCCAATCCTCCCCAAGTTTAGAGAAGGTCAAAAAATTAACCTCTCCGCCATTATCAGGAAGATGATGGGATGGATTTCAAATATGAAAGGATTAGATTTATGGGCAAATATGAGTATTTATGCTATTGGAAAACATTTGGAAGAGCTGGGTTTGGGACAAATTGAGCTGGGATTTGATCCGGAAAAGGCGAAACGATTTTGCTTCTTCTTCAATATTACCGAAAATCCCCGAAAAATTGATTTGATAAACCTCATCAAAAACGGAAATCATTGATTTTTTTACTCTTGCGTCATAAGTAAGCAACAGTTTCCTCTAACTTTTTTACCTTAATTCTCCTGAATCTCCGTATCTGGTTCTTTAGATTTATGGCGTTTCCAAAACCTTTCTTTAAACATTGAGAGATCTTTATAAGATAGAACGCAAAGAAACAAGGGAAAGATGAGAAATATCGAGGAAAAGAGCACCACTCCAAAATCTGCTTCCTCCCCAATTGCAGGAATTCCAATTTGCAATCGGATATAAAGATAAAGGAGATACAAACTGGAAAATATAATGAGTAATAAGGCCGTATTCTTTATTTGGTGGGTGAAAAGTTCCTTATGGGGTGGATTGTTGAGATATAAGAAAAAAATAATAAATAACGTGGTTAATAAAGCTGGAATTATTATCCATCCATCAAAATATGCCGTTCCATTCCACGAACCTGTGCTTAATACCCATCTATATGTGGATCCATAGCCGTTGCAATCGAATACATAATCGAATAAGAAATGCGCATAACTGCCCGCCGTGATTAGCACAAAACATTGAAAAAGACTAAGTTTGGGCTTCTTTAGTTTATCAATTCTTAGTTTTCCGTTCTCTTTCTTGGTGCTTAACTTTGTGAGATGCCTCCAAAGATATGCTAAGGGTAGACCCATGGTTAAAGGGAAGTTATAGGGATTATGAATGAGTAAAAGTACATATTCCGAAAACGTTTCATTCATTCCTTGGGTGAAAAACCATAAGGTGGCACCAATATCGGGACCAACCCACGTATTTACCCCAAAAACAAACGAATGTTGGATAGAAAACTTGTCGTCTGTGGCCCAGCGTAAAACTAAGGCAAGTGAGAATCCATAAATCAAGTGAGCAATGCCCGGCATTATGTATATTTCTGATTTAGTCCTTAAATATTTTTAAGTCCTTGCTTTCCCCCTTATTCAATCGATCTTTAAGTTTTAATAAATCTTTAATGTATGATTTAAAATAGGAAGGAGTGATTTAAAGCTAATAGAATAGATTTTTTTACATTACAATTACAAGAATTGAATTGTGATTCATGAATCTTAAGGAAAAAAAGTGATAATGAATGGTCCGCCCGCCTGTTGCCGACAATATTTGTATCCGATGTAAGGGTGCCAGATTATTATGTGGGAAAAAACAATGTCCAATTCTTATGAAACATTCGGTGCTCAAGAGCAATATTCCAGATTCCTATAAAAGTGTGAAGAAAGGAAAGGAAGTTTTTGGCGCCAGCCCTCCAGCAGTATTTGTGGGACATCAAGGATACCCAAAGGTCAATATTGGGCCAATGCTTCCCTTAGGGCATTATTCTGAGTTAAAAAATACCAAATTTCTGGATACTCCTGAAAATTGGTTTGGGAAACCCATTGAAGAAATTGTGGGGTATCGTAGTGGAATGATTCGCTCTAACTTCCGGGTAGGCGTAAAATACCAAGAAAACGTAGAAGAAACAATGGAACGGGTTTCACGACCAGCCCGAAAATTGTTAGAATCCACCCAAGAGCTAACTATGGCATCTAATTCTGTGGATACCGAGGCTAAATTCAAAAGAGTTTGGTTTAAAATGCAATACGATAATCATTCCCAACCTCAAGGTCCCTCGGGCCAAGCCAAAGAGATTAAAGTCATAGATAATGTAAAGGTTGAAAGGGTGGTTGATAAAGTCGTGTATGATACAGACCTAAAGGCTTCGGAGGCGGTATTTGGATACTTATACGATTCCAATGATATTTCTCTTAGCTCTATGCAAAGATTATTCTCCTCCGGCTTATTAGGGGAGAAAAAGAATAGGAAACTGGTACCCACCCGATGGACTATTACCGCCGTTGATGATATTATCGGGAAAGGAATTCGAGAACAGATCATGCATTATCCCGAAATAGACAAATATTTCACCTACTATGGGGAGTATTTAGACAACAAATTCCTTATTTTGCTCATGCCCGGAAGATGGTCATTTGAAATGAATGAATGTTGGAATGCCCAATCTATCTGGAATCGGGCAATACCCGGGGTGAACCAGCAGCGAGAAGTAAAGCCAGTCATTATGACAGATTGGGAACCCGAAGGTGGAATGAAGGGGTATGCAGACAATGTTACTGGCGCATATTATGCTGCCCGAAAAGAAGTTGAGGAATTCTTGTTCCATAGGAGACGTCAAGCGCGGGCGATCGTGTTCCGGGAAGTTGCAGGCGGATATGTGGTCCCATTGGGAGTATGGGTTATTCGAGAAACTGTGAAAAACACGCTCTCCCAAGGTTTGAAGGGGGAAAATGTACAGATTCACCAAACCCTCCCTTCTGCGTTAAATAGTTTGAATAAAGTCTTCCAAATCCCGAAAAAGTATTGGACGAAAAGTAGCAAGCTCTTAAAATATATCAGAAGACAGAGTAGGTTGGACAAATGGCTATGATGGTATTGGTGTATCTCTAAAAGGGATTTAAGTCATTTATGAATCTTTTTTCTATTGTTGCTTATTATGGATTCCCATTTTCTTCAATCAACAATCAACATTCTTCCTATATCAACAACACAATAATAAGCATTTTTAAAAAATCAAAATAAATATCACATAGGATGTGGAATGAAGTGTTATATCCTCAATCTAAAAAGACTGAGCATAACGTAAGGGCGAAAGACATTAAGCATCAGTTTAGAAAACTGGTAATCTCTCATTTAATTGACCAAAATAGTATGGCTCTGATAGATTCCAAAAAGGAATATAATTATGGCCAATTTCTTCAAAATTTGGATAATTATAAAAAAAAGGCCACTCAAGAGGGAAAAGACCAATTATTTGATTTCTTTGTCTATTTCTTTCTAACCCACGATTACTCAAATATTATAGATAAGTACACAAATCAAAATAAGGATAATGATCGTCCTTATCCACAAAGACAGCATCATCAAACGCGATTATTTGGATCCGAACAGAGTATGTCAGGTGTCTCCCAAATGATGCTGGATGTTTCTAAAAACCCGAATATGGACAACCAACCCAGTTTTTTTGAGCAAACCCTTAACCGAATCTTTTTCAAATTGAATTTTTTCTCGGAGCGATATATTTCCTCATTTATTGAAATATGTGAGGATTTATTGAATAAAAAGAAACATGAGCAATCCACACTATCCACCTATATATCGGAAAACTTACCCCAACTGCTGAAGGATCCTTTAGGAAGTAGAATTTCCGATTTTATTCATAGAACCGGAGAAGAATTTTTGGATGGGATTGCAAAAATTGATTCTGAAAAGATTGATGCGCCCCATTTTAAGATTTTACTCCATGAATTCTTGCTCTCTTCTCACGGAAACAAGATTTTTCCTTCTTGGGTAGGTGCTCTTAATTTTGAGGTAAAAAAGCAGATAGTTGAAGAATTGATTAAACCCTAATTAATTGATTAAAAAATTGACTAAATACAGCTAAAAAATCGTTTTATTTTTCCTTATTTTCGTATAATTCTCATAAAACTCGCGATTTTCCTTCTTTTTTCAAATATCTGAAAAAAAACTTTTTATATTTTTTGGGAAAACAATAACACAACACGAATTATGTGTGAAAAATTATGACTGACGAAAAAGTAATGAATCGATGGATTGTGGTCATTGGAGCCTTATTAATTCAATTGGCTCTCGGTACCATCTACTGTTGGGGGAACGTAACTTCATACGTAACTCCTTGGTTGAATGCAAATTCTTCCGCAGAGATTACCGGTGATCAAACGATATATGTATTTGCAGTTGGCCTTATGGCATTTGCAATAACTATGATTTTTGCTGGACAATTACAACAAAAAATCGGACCAATGAAAGTAGCACTTCTTGGAGGTGTATTGGTTAGTGTAGGTGTATTATCTTCCTCTGCTGCCACATCTCTTGGTGCATTTATTGTGACTTATGGGGTTATTTTCGGAATAGGTATTGGATTTGCATACGTGTGTCCTATTGCGTGTGCAGCAAAATGGTTCCCCGATAAAAAAGGAATGATTAACGGAATTGCGGTTGCGGGGTTTGGTGCCGGGGCATTTATTTTCAATAAAATAACTACTGGGTTTGTAAATCCTGATAATTTAGATCCTACCGTTCCTGAAGTGTATAATAAAGTTCCCGATTTAATGCTCATGTTAGGTGGAATTTACGCAGCAATGATCTTATTAGGGGCTTTGACCTTAAAGAATCCGCCGGCGGGATGGAAACCAATTGGTTGGAATCCACCACCGGTAAAAGACAAAGACGGCAAGGAAAAGACTGAAGATGAATTAAATTTCAAGAGAGAAGAGGCAATCAAATATCCCCAATTTTGGATGTTATGGTTGATGTTTATTTTAACTGCCGCCGCAGGATTATTTACAATTGGTAATTACAAAGCATACGGTGATGTATTTAGTGATGATGTATTTCTAAGTGATGTAGGGGCTTGGGCTGCGCTTTTCAACGGCTTGGGCAGAGTTGTGTGGGGTTCATTAACAGATAAAATTGGATACAAAAAATCCATGTTTGGTATGTTTGGGCTTCAAGCGGTTCTTATGTTTACATTCTCATTTGCCGATGCAAATAGAGCTATGTTCTTCATCTGGGTGTGTATGATCTATTTCTGTTTCGGAGGAAATTTCAGCTTGTATCCAACAGCTACCACCGATACCTTCGGACCAAAGTATCTGGGTCCCAACTATGGAATTATCTTCACGGCATACGGAATCGCGGGTGTGTCCGGCGCACTGTTAAAAGCTCAAGCAAGAGAGGCATTAGGTGGGTTTGACGGGCTTTTCTATGTCATGGGTGCATTAAGCATCGGTGCTATTGTGGTTGCCTATTTACTCAAACCACCAGAAAAGAAAAAATAAGCCTTTACAAAATACTTATCAAAGCATTCCATTGGAATGCTCTTTTTTCCCACTTCTTATCAATACTTTTTGCTATTTTCTAATCCTATATTTGCTATTATAAAATTTGCAAATTTTTAAAACATTAGATCTATCTTTTTATGATTTTTCTCCGCTATTATTGTATAGAAATTAAAAAGGAGATACCTATTATGCAAACTTCTAAAAAAGAGAAAATGAAATTAAAATTAGGTGGAATGACTTGTGCTTCGTGTGCCCTTAAGATTGAGAAACAGTTAAAAAATATGAGGGGGGTTTCGAGCTCAACCGTCAATTTCGCAAATGAGGAGGCAACTGTCGAGTTCAGTCCCGAAGAAACGGGTTTTGAGAACTTTGATAAGGCAGTTAAAGACTTAGGATATAAGGCCAGCCTCTCAAGCATTGATATTAAAATAAAAGACCCCCTTTCTGAAGAAGAATTCCAGCATGCGGTTGAAGAAGTAAAAACTCTTGAGGGAATTTACGAGGTTCGGGGAAATTATAGTGCTAAAAAACTCTTCATTCAATTTAATGAGTTTGAATTGAGTGAAAACCAAGTCTATAATAAAATTAAAGATAAAGACTACCATATAGAGAAAGCCGCAACCACAATGGACAAAGAAATCCAAAAACATAAGGATGAAATGAAATATCGGTTGCGAATTCTTTCTATCTCGCTTATTTTCACTCTTATTATAACTCCCATAAGCTGGACGGTAGCCGAATCATTCACCCGAAATTTAATCCTCTTTTTCTTTGCCGCAGCGAACTATTCCATCGCCGGGTCCTTCTTCTTGAAGGGTGCTTACAAATCACTTAAGAATAAATCGACCAACATGGATGTGCTTGTGGCTTTAGGAACCACCACCGCATTTATATACTCAATATTAACCACTTTTTTCATCGAGGGGACAACTTTTTACGAGGCTATGAGTATGATTTTAACCTTTTTGCTCATTGGAAAATATTTTGAACACAAGACAAAAGGACAAACCTCCGAAGCAATAAAAAAGCTCATAGGGCTTCAGCCAAAGACTGCAACTCTCTTAAAAGATGGGGAAGAGGTTGAAATACCGATTGAAGAAATTCAAGTTGGTGATATTCTTGTGGTTCGTCCCGGAGAGAAAATCCCTCTAGATGGGACAG
>CAZEPC010000141.1:0-10648 GCA_964513765.1 uncultured archaeon | reverse complement strand
CTATAACGAGGGTGGAGTAGGTCAGGGATTTTGGTTTTTCCTTAATAAAGCCGTTCATGCCTTTTTTTATTTCTTTCCGATGAAAAATAGGTTTGAGGATGAATATGGCCCCTAGTATGCTATAGAGGGGAATGTAATTGGGGATTGCCACAGAGATTCCGAAGATTAGGGCTATTATGGTAGCCATCCCAAGTAAAAAATCAAATTTATTTTTTTGAAGCGGGATTTCGGGAAAAATATTGGCTTTTTCGTTCATTTGGGTATAGATTTCGGAAAAAATAGAGTAATACCCACCCAATAAGATTGATCCCAAGAAGATAATGGTCTTTATGCTGTTTTCATCAATAATAAATTCGATAATTAATCCCAAAACTGGCAGGCTCAATCCTAAAAACCATTGGAGTATCATATTGAATGAGAAGCGAGTTTTGGAGGGTAATCTCAAAAGAAAGGGAAGGAGGAGTAAAAGAATTCCTACAATCATTAATGTCCATAACGCCGCCCCTTCCAGTCCAATCTTGAAAAATTGCACGAAAATCCAAGGAATAACATAGATCAGAAAGATAAAATTTCCGCTGAATGAGATGCCCCTGAAAAATTGCGATGTATTCAGAGGATGGGATTTTGTGTTTTTCTTTGTTTGATCTTTGTCCATATTCTTTTTTATTGTATTTCAAAAAGAAAAATTTTGCTCTCTTTTTTCACATCCTAGATCCAAACTTTTTATTGCTTTTTGAATAATTCTATTATATTATGGAAAATAAAGCCACAGAGCCCGGAAGATGTATAGGATGCGGAAAAGATATTGATAAATCCCAGAATATTAGCGGAATGTGCAAAGATTGTTTTACAAATATGAAAGTCTCGCTCAAGATCAAGGATCCGAATAAAATCACCGAGATGGTGCAGAAGATTTTCAATTGTTTCGTCACGGATGTTTCGGAGGCATTTGATAAAGATCCAGCCGCAAAAAATATCATTGAGGTACTTACGGCCTATCCTGGAATAAAAGCAGTCCTTATTTACAGAGTAGCACATCTCTTATGGGAAATGGGGTTACCCTTTGTTCCCCGTTATCTTTCTTCCATCGCAAAACAGATTACCGGGATTGACATTCATCCTGGTGCAGATATTGGGGATCATTTCTTTATTGACCATGGAGAAGGTGTGGTTATTGGAGAAACCACCGTCATTGGGGATAATGTGACTCTTTACCAAGGAGTCACTCTCGGAGGGGTGAGTTTGGAGGTCAAAAAGCGCCATCCTACCTTGGGAAATAACATCGTGGTGGGGGCGGGAGCTAAGATTCTGGGCCCCGTCAAGATAGGAGATAATGTCAAGGTGGGTGCAAACAGCGTAATTGTGGATGATATTCCGCCTGATTCCGTGGTGGTTGGTATCCCCGCCAGAATAATCAATAAAAAATCTGTTTCAAAGGAAATAAAAGACCTCTCTCATAATATTTTGCCGGATCCCGTGAAAGATTATTTGTTGAATTTGGAAAATCGGCTGGAAACTATTGAGAAACAATTTGGCATTCAACCAAACACTAATAAGGAACCAGAGCTAAATAAAATAAAAAAAATTGAAAACAAAGATGATGAAGAATGAATGTGTATGAAAATGTACTCCAGTTAATTGGAAAGACCCCAATTGTCAAGCTTAACAAGGTTGGACGAAATCTGAAATCGAAGATTTACGTGAAATTAGAATATTTTAACCCAGGTTCGAGTATTAAGGATAGGATTGCCTTTAATATGATCGAAGAGGCGGAGAAACAAGGCCTTTTGCATGAAGAATCTCACATTGTGGAGCCAACCTCAGGAAATACAGGGATAGGGCTTGCCCTTGTGGGGGCGGTAAAGGGTTATCGTACAACCTTAATTATGCCTGAAAACGCCAGTGTCGAGAGAAAGATGATTATGAAAGCGCTGGGTGCAGAAGTTATCTTGGTCTCCGGGAAAAACGCCATGGAAGTGTCCGTAGAAAAAGCCCATGAACTCTCCGAGAAGGATGAGAATGTATTTGTACCTCAACAATTTAAGAATCCTGCGAATCCAGATGCCCATCGAAAAACAACTGCCCTCGAAATCATAGAGGATATGGACGGAGAGATAGATGCCTTTGTGGCCGCGGTGGGAACAGGAGGGACTATAACGGGTACGGGTGAGGCTTTGAAGGAAAAAATTCCCGATATTAAAGTTATTGGTTTAGAACCGAAAAAGTCGCCCGTTTTAAGTGGCGGTGAGCCCCAATCGCACAATATTCCTGGTATGGGTGCTGGATTCATTCCCGAAGTGCTGAACCAAGAAATATTGGATGAGATAATTAAGGTGTCCGAGGCTTCTGCCTTTTCGATGACCCGGATCTTAGCCCAAAAAGAGGGCATTTTCTGCGGAATATCTGCGGGTGCGGCAGTTTGGGCGGCTTTGGAATATGCCAATTGGAATGACAAGGACCAAAACATTTTGGTTATCATCCCGGATACAGGGGAACGATATCTTTCCACCGATGTATGGGCACATATTTAATCTATTCCCCATCTGTGATTTATATCGACTTGTTTCATAAACAGATGATTCTTAAGGGAATATAATTTTTTCAGTGTATGCCCCAATCAGATGATCTTGGTATAACCCGTTCCCAGGGTTATTCATTCACTCCTCTTATCATGCTCGAAATCCTTCGGACATTTGGATCGGCGTTGATGTCGAGTTCTGTGTCCAATCATTTACTTATCGAGCTGGGCATTAAAGAATCCGTCGGGAGTGTGGTATCATCGATGTTCTTTTTCGGTTTCTTCTTTTTCACCATGTTTTTCGGTCATGCCTCCGACAAACTCGGCCGGAGGAATGTGATCATCCTCACAGAAGGGATTTCACTTTTCATGGCTGCATTATCTTTGATCCCAATTACGAATACTGCTCGCCTTGTGTTATTCGCTATTTACAGGTTCATTGATGGGGGCACAAACGGGGTGTTCTGGCCCACTGTTCAAGGGTATTCCATCTTTGCGGGTCGATTGGGGAAGGAGCAAAAGCAGAAATTTTTGAGCGGGTATAATTTTGGATGGAATTTTGGTGTGTTATGCGGGATGATTGGAGGATCGATATTCGTGTATTTAACAGGTTCTAATTATCTTGTGTTTTATTTTAACGTGGCAATTGTGTCTCTTGGTTTATTAATTTCCGTAAAGTACTTAAAACCAACCTTTGATCCGTTCGCTGTTAATGATACTCCATTTCTTCAAAAACAAACAAATGATCAACGAAATGAATCAATTATCCCTAAAAATCAAGATAAGCAACAATTGAATCAAAATAGTTCTAATAATGTACTCATTAAAAAGATCGGCAATCTTCCCTTATATGTGATGATAAGTGTGCTTCTTATTCACGCGTTTTTTGATGGGGGCATTATCATCTTTTCTCCCCTTAAATCTAAATCGCTCCAAGTCGGAACCTATTGGGTGTTCATCTTGGGACTTACAAAGGCCTCAACCCAAACAGTGAGCACGACTCAAACATCCAAGGTTAAGGACTCTTTAGCCATCAAAGGGCTGTATCTTGTGGCGCCTTGCTTGGTAATGATATGGATTCTAATTGCTCTCAACCGGTCACTTGGGGTGTTTGTTGTTTTAGTTGCCCTTTCGGGCATGTTTCAAGGGATGGTCTATGCCTTTTGTATGAAGATTACCTCATTGAAGGCCCAAAATTTGGACAGTTCCAGGCCATTTGCCCTGTATCAAGCCACCATGGGTACTGGAAGGATGATTGGGCAATTGTTTATCGGGATTGGTGCGGAGGTGAATTTGAATTTCGGAATTTGGCTACTCATTATCTATGATTTTATTGCACTAACTTTATTTGTGAATAAAACTTTGGCATTACATAGCAATAAATATTAGGGAAGAAACCTATCTATGCTTTATCTTATAAACATATGAAGAAATCCTCATCAATTATCTTATATTTAAATTTGAGATGAATCAGTTATGGCTTCAGAAATTGCAGACATATTATCCCCCATAATTAAAAAAATCAATATCCTTTTTGGGCGTTCTTTGCCCAACTATGAAGTAGAAGACAAATATGAGCAATGGGTTCAATATTCTAAGGAAGTTGTGGGACATGTCTATAATGAGAAGCAGTTCCGGGATATGTTCGTAAAGCAAACTTCCGTATATTACCTCTCTATCTTATATTGTGCCCATCATCTCAAATTACTTAATAATGATTTCTCTGTAGATCAAATTCTGGAAAAAAAAATGTTTTCTGCCTGTGGTCTTACTGGCTTTATCGATTCTTCTCTTTACTTTCACTGGCTTTCTGATTCTTACCTCCAGCAACTTGCTCAACTTTTTCAAAATTGCATTGATCATAATATGGATCTGTTTTCCGATCCAGAAATGCTCAAGAAAATATATGAATATTGTATTTCTCCCCACGAAAGACATCACTTGGGGGAGTATTATACTCCGCGATGGCTTTCATCTTTACTTATAAAACATTCCATCGAACGAAAGATGGAGGGATCGGAAACCTCACTTGAAAATCTAAGATTTCTAGATCCTTCTTGTGGGTCGGGAGAATTCCTTTCGCAAATTGTATCTTCAAAAGTGAAATCGAATTGTTCATTATCATCCATATTAGAAACGATTCATGGATACGATATAAACCCGATTGCCGGGGTAATGGCTAAAACAAATTATATTCTCGCCTTAAAACACTTAATTCTTGATCGTAATCAGAAATGTTCCGATGAATCCATCCAAATTCCAGTTTATATCCTTGACACTTTAGACCAAACTAACTTTTCTAAACTTCCTACTTTTAGCCATTCGTCGAATTCTGATGGAAGGGATCCCATTAAATTTGATATTATCATCGGCAATCCCCCGTGGATAACCTATAAAGATATTCACAATGTGAAAAAGCAAAGACAATTGGATAAGCTTATAGAAGAATTAGAGATGGGGGCCGGCTCTCAAAACAAGACTCAGCAAGATATTGCCTCCCTATTCGTTGGGGTTTGCCAAAAAATCCTTAAAGATGCAGGAGAGATCCTTTTTCTTTTCCCGCGTTCTTGTTTTAATTCCGGCCAATATAACGCAATCCGCAAGGGAAGATGGAAAGGCCCTCGCATAAATACTATTTACGATATATCTCCCAAAATCAACCCTTTTAGGATCCCAAGCTGTGCTTTGGGCTTTTCTAATACAAGTGTAAAAAAAATGATTGGTGGGTATATCTTAAACGGAAGAGATATGAAATCTTTAAAAGAAAAAATATTTTATTTGAACCAAACCCAACAAGAAAGTGCGATCTCCCCCGTTCGGAAAGAAGATACTTGGACGCAGAGTCCTTATAAACATAAATTCCATAACGGTGCAACCCTTTACCCCAGATCGTACATTTTTGTGGATGTATTAACCTCTAAAAAAAAAATGGATGGCGCCCAAGTCCTGAAAATAAAAACCATGAAAAAATACCATAAGGAAAGTTGGCTGAATAAAAAGGGATGGAAGATTATATCCTTGTTAGATTCCCCCTCATTTTTCGTCTATACTTGTCTCTTGGGTGATTGTATTGGCCAATTTAGGCTCAAAAAGAAAATGAAGGTATTTCTGCCAATTATTCCCAATAAGGAGAGCAACAAATATGAATTCGTTTTTTACCCGAAAGCAAATAAAAATCATTATCAAATCCAATTTGACTTGGAAAAATTCACCAATTTTCTTAATGCCGAGTACGATACTGAAATTGATAGTGCAATAGAACAAACCTTAGCTCTCTACAACTCTTTGGAAAAAGATTGGGAACAGATCCGCCGGGATAAATTTGATTTGCATTCCTCAAAACGGGCACGCAGAAACTCGGTTCTGGATAATATTAATTATAACCAGAAACTTACTAAACAGCATCCCTCCTATCCATATATGGTGGTCTACAATCGTTCGGGAGATAGATTTAGGGCGACGGTGGTGAACCAAAAGAAAATCCTCATTGCGGGTACGGTTAATTTTGCTTACTTTGAAGATGAGATGGAGGCCTATTACATTTGTGCTATCCTAAACAGCAATTTCATTATACAGTACCTCAAGGATTTAGGGATTAAATCAAAACGGCATCTACAGAAAAAAGTATTTGAAATATATATTCCACCCTATAAGGGAACGAAATTTCAACTAAAACTGGCAAAATTGGCAATTAATAAGAGAAAAATGAACGGGGAAATGGAATTATTAGTAGAAAAAATTATTATGAACGCAATAGAATCAAAAAAAGAGAAAGCTTGCTTATGATTTTTATTTATATGGATTAAAGATTATCTAAAATCTGAGCTGAGGTTCAATCCTCTTGTTTGCTGATCTTGAGGAAGTTTTTCAGGAATGAGATTGCTCCCCCTATTTTTTTGAAGAAACCGTGCTCGATCAACCCTTCAGATGCGTCTAACTTCTTCTGGTTGTAGGGGTGCCACCAGATTTCCATGGGATTCTTGCCTTTATCGGTGTGCACGTGGTGAAGATCCATAAGTTCTTCAAAACCCCATTTTCCGTGTGTTCTCCCGAATCCGCTGTCACCCTTTCCGCCCCATGGGGTGGAGACTAAACCGAAAGTATAAGATACATTATTAACATCGATGGTCCCGCTGCTAAGATCTTCCGCAATTTTTCTCCCCCTCTTGAGGTCCTGGGTCCACACGGATCCTGATAGGGCAAAGGGGCTGTCATTGGCTAGCTCAATGGCCTCTTCATCGGTTTTGAATGGCATAACTACCACGATTGGCCCAAAGATTTCTTGTTGCACAACATCCATACTTTGTTTGGCATCTACAATGATCGTGGGTTTGAAAAAGTGTCCCTCCATATCTTCATTTCTTTCTCCTCCGGTGAGGATGGTGGCGCCTTGCTCCTTGGCTCGGGTAACATGGCCTTCCATGTCCTTCAAAGCTCCTTCATTGATTACCGGTCCCACATCAATTTCCGGATCATCCCAATCATATCCTTGTTCCAAATTTTCTACCTTTCCCTTAAGTTTTTGGGTGAATTCCTCAAAGATCGGCTCTTGGCAATATATTCTTTTCACACCAACACAAGTCTGTCCCGAATTAAGAAAAGATCCCCAAACTGCGGCGTTCAATGCCCGTTCCATGTGGGCATCATCTAGCACGATAAATGGATCCTTTCCTCCCAATTCCAAGGTGACAGGGGTTAAATTTTGGGCCGCGCTTTCCATAACCTTTTTCCCAATAAAAACACTACCAGTAAAAATGATCCTATCTAAATCGGGGGATTCCAATATTGCTTGTCCGATCTTACTTCCCGAACCTGGTAGAACCTGTACTAAGCCTTCGGGCGCTCCCGCCTCTTCCGCCAATTCCTGAAACCACATAGCCGTTAAGGGGGTTTCCGAAGACGGTTTCATAATTGCACTATTTCCTGCGGCGATGGCCATCATAAGCTCGGATCCGGGGATACCAAACGGATAATTCCAAGGGGATATAATGCCGATGATGCCAAGCGGTCTATGATGAATATAAGACTTTTTCCCCAAAATCCGCATCAAAAAATTTAATCCTCCCATACTTATCTTTTTCCGCTTGAATAAATCGTCCATTTCACCAATTGAGTAATCTGCAGCACTAATTACGGGGAGCAAGTCGGTATTTACTGCTTCTAACTTGGGTTTCCCTGTTTCTTGTGAGATAGTCCGGGCAATCTCAAGTTTTCGTCTGTTTAAAAGTTTTTTAAACTCTTTCACTACTTTCTTGCGTTTTTTTTTCCCCCAATTCATCCACTCTTTTTGTGCTTTCCTTGCTTTTTCAATATAATTGGGTAATTCTTCCGGTAATACATCTTCCACTTCCCCAACTACTTCCAATGTTGCGGGATTGTATGATTTCAAGTTCTTTTTCCTCCTAATCTAGATTATTTTAATGTTTATATTGCATATAAGACAAACAAATGATAAAAATGACATGCTAATAAATTATATAGGCAGTCCTATGAATCTATTTTGCCATTTTAACCTATTTTTATCCTCAATAATGATGTTTCGTTTATAACTTTAATGTATATATCTAAAAAATTGCATATTTATGTGAGGAGGAGAGAAAAAGAAGGAAATGGAAAAGAGTACAAGAAAAAAAGAAAAAAATTTGAAAGAGTCTTTCTGATTTTATTTTTCCTTAAGTCCATATTCATTTTTAACCCGATCGAGTGCTGGGTTCGGTAAAGGTGTCTTTCTCTTATCGTTAGGCCGATGCTTCCCCTTGATTAAGCTGTAAACAATACCAATACTCACGATAATGTATGGGATAAAACCGATTAAACCCCTTCCATCCATGTCTAAAAGTAAATCATTCAATACTTGGGAGCTTCCCACCCAATAATAGGGCACAATCTTCTCCAGATACATGGAAAATTCCTCTAAAAACCATAAGTTTTGGGTGATTTTAATTTGAAAATCCTCGAATTTCTGGTTCTTTATTTCTATAAGTGTATCCAGCCTCTCCATCCCGGCGCTGATATTGCTGCCAAGATAATTTCTTTGGGGGGCAAGGACTATTTCATCTACACCTACGGATTTTGCTATCTTTATCTGTTTGATTGACTCTTCATAAACATGGTCTGCTTCAATTTCGTCCATCTCGCCAATTGTTTTATTCACATTGCCCCACCATCCAATCCAAGGTAAATAACGGGCGCCCCATTGCTCGACCCCCATCTCAACATATCGTAAATATTTATAATTATCGCCTTTTGGCGGGTGATCTTTACTGGGCACCATATAAGTCATGAATCCGTAGTAATCCCAATCCAGCTCGGTACCTACTGTCTGTGATTTGATATCCAAATCGTGATCCCCGTCAAAATAGTCCAAAGTGATACCAGACATTGAGATAAGGAATGTTTGATTTCCCGGAAATCTCTCTTTAAATGTATCCAACATTTGCTGATGGGCATCCAAGGCCTTATAATACTGTTCCACATCTGTTTTCATTTTTGTTTTATTTTCGTTGGTGAGATAATCGTATTTTGGCCCTTCCACATCGAAGCTTATTCCCCGAATGTTGGTAAATTCTTCCTCTTCAATCCAATCCATAATGGCGTTTAATGAATCATTCACCTCATCAATATACCACTGGTTAATGAAATCTCCCTTGTCCATCTTTTGATTGATCGTGGATACATCAAAGATCATATCTATATCGTATTCAGCAAATTTCTTTACGGTGGCTGTGTAATTTGATTTTTTCTGAGGGTCGGCTAAGGCATCATCGGAAATTCCTTGATAAAAGGTGGCATCTAGTTCCTTATATTTCTCCAAGAGAGCCTCCGCTTCGGGAGTTTCATAGGTTTCAATTAGCAAACTGCTGAGGGGCGTACCCCAAAAAGAAAAACTTAAATCTTCTTGTTGATAATCTCGGATGGTTATCTCTTTATTGAATCCCACATAACTCCAAAAGTACAGCGATGTCCATGTTATGGCAAAAATCAGCGCTAATGAGAATATCTTAGATTTGGTCACGGTCTGAAAGTCTTTAGCGATTTTTTTCTGTTTTATGCCCTCCACAATATTCAATATATTCTCTTTCAAAAGATATAGAATATTAAGGATGATGAACACGGCCAAGATACAATGGTAGATGAAAACTCCGGGAACCATATACAGGATTTGATCAATTAAATATCGTGCAAAGATAAACCCGGTAAATACAAAGTACGGAATCCCCACCAGCTGAGCTAACCAGTGATGATATTTCCACACAATTAAACTCCCCACAATAAGTATTCCTATTGTCACTATCCAATAAAATGAAGTATAGGCAAGATCATAGTCGTGTGTTTGCATAGAAATGAGCACGGCAAACTGGGTGTAGGTCAGATAAAAAATGAAAAATAACGCACTAAATCTTAAAAATTGCTCAAAAGTGGTTAGTTTTTTCTTTTTTATGTAATCGAATTCTTGCATATTTTAACTTTGGTTAAAATAGGGCTTAAAACTTTGGATTGACAATTGAAGATCTATTTTATCTTGTGTATCTAGTGCTAATAGAAAAAAATAGGATTTCAGATATTTATTTCTTAATTATGAGAGGTCCTTGGTCATTTTCCAAAATTGCCGATGTTGTGTGCTGCCAAGCGTATTCTCGTAGAAGTTTATATTTTTTGTGTTTACCCACGGGATGAGCAGTCTATTTTGCCCTTTTTTCTTTGCCTCAAGTAGGGCGGATTGCAATAAAATGGATCCTAAGCCCTTCCTGCGATGGCTTTTTTTCACACCCATTGGTCCTAACCAATTAGGATTTGTCCCCCCGATGGCTATAAACCCGCAGATCTCTTTTGTATTTTTCTGGATTAAATAATGGAGGATTTTGATTTCATTGACATCTTGTTGTGTATTTTTGGGTTGTGCATCTTTAAGGATAGATTCTACTTCTTGGGCCCATGAGGGAGAAAAATTAGCTGCAATGAACTTTTTAATCTTTTTTCTTTCAAATATTACATTATGGGACAAAATTGAGTATGGTCTTGTTAAATTCCTGAGCTTTTCTTCAATCTTTTTCTCTAATATCTCCTCCGAGATATTTTTTAGATAAACCAGCAAATTGGTTCGTTTCGATATTTTTATCCAATCCTTCC
>CAZEPC010000140.1:0-10668 GCA_964513765.1 uncultured archaeon | reverse complement strand
GGGGATTAACCAACAATTCGGAATCATTTTTATCAAAAAATACCCAATACACCTTTTTAACAAAATCCGGTCAAGAGCAGATGTATGGGATTAAATCATATCCAAATACCCTTTTAGTTCTTTATTTTCTGGCCAGATTATTTTCAGATGCAGAATCCATCACCCCTCAAATCGAAGAAGAAATTAGAAATCTCATCTTTGAAATTCGGTTTTATGGGAATGACTGGGATTATCACACTAGCAGTATCATTAATTTTCTCGGGGAAGATTACGATTTTTTGTACTTTATCTCAAAGGGGACAAGTTTATGCACTGCTCAACAAGCAGCCCAAAGTTGCAAGGCATATGCCCGCACATTTGGAGAAGGAATTAAGATGGGTTTGTTTATGAGGGGGCCTTTCCAGATTGTTGATGAGAACTTTCGATGTGTCCTTATTGTGAGTGATGAGGTCGGGCTTGATGACATTTTAAATGCAATAGATACAATAACTAAAAAAATGGGCAAAGGAAAAGTAGTGTTGATAAATAATAGTAGGAAATTATCTTCATTAGGGAGAGCCAATCCCAATGTTTGGGTTTTTGAACATTCCACAAAGAATTCCTATTTAGCGCCGATTTTTGAAATTAATATGCTCCAGTTCGTATTGCTACAAAGATCGAAACAGCTTGGGATTGTTGATTAGAGAAAGTGAAATTTCTTTAGGAAATGAATATAGAAAAAAAATCAAAAGAAAGAGAAAGAAACATAATGAAAAAAATAGATTGGGGACTTTCATATGAGGAAATTCGAGATGATTTCTTATCGGAACCTGAAAGCTTGAAAAAATGCGTTGATGAATATTTTAGCAATGATGGAAAGCAATTTTTTGACCAAGTGATTTCAACCCTTTTAGAATTAGATATCAAACGGGTATTATTCATCGGAAACACATTCAATCATTTTAGCAGCCATATTTCTCATTATGTGTTGAGTAAATCAACGAAACCAATTCCTTTTGTTTGGCAAATATTAGAACTTTCAGAATTCTTTAATTACTTTCTCCCCCAGGAGAGATTAGAAAAACCTCACTACAATAGTTTGTATATTTTTATTTCAAAATCGGGCAGTTCTAGGTTGCTTGTGAAATCCATTCGGCAATTAAAGTTACTCAATATGAATAAAAAGTTAGTATGGTTAGTATCAAATAACCGAAATCCTCCGATCAAGGATTCTATCGGATACTTATTTCCCACATATGTAGAAGAAGAACTGGTGCTAGGTACAAAAAGTTTTATCTCTACTATTCTCGTTCTGTATTTAATTTCTATAGCCCTCCAAGGAATAAATCCTATAAATGAAAATACACATACCGCGCTTATCAATTTATTTACTAATCTTACTGATTATCGAAATAATTGGTATAAAATAACGGAGGAAGTGATGGATTTTATTGGGGATAATTATTCATTTTTCTATTTTATCTCCAGAGAGCCTGCTTCATATGCAACAGCGGCTGTGAGTGCATTAAGCACCATGAGTTTCACACGTATCTTATCAGAAAGTATCTCTTTGGGGTTATTCTTTCACGGACCTTTCCAAGTTTTAAGTGATGATTATATATGTTTCATTCTAATCGGAGATCAATTAAATAAGGAATCAAAAACTCTTTTGGAAAGACTTACCAATCAAATATCCAAAAAATTGAAATCTGGCCGGGTTATCCTCATCAGTAATGATATTACTTGCTGCACAAACAATGAACACATTTATACTATACAGTATGAATGCAATATTAACGCACTTTCCCCAATATTTGAATTTAATATTCTCCAATACATATTTTTAAATATCGCAAAGAAAAGAGGAGTCATTTAAAAAAAAATAAAAATCTGTTTAAGCAGAAGGATCGAAAGGTTAACGACTCTCTAATTATTCATAGACCTAAAAAATTTAAAGAAAATTATTCATTTTTGTAATTTTCACTTTTTTCCGACATACTTTTGGAACGAAATTAAGTAAATTTGAGAGTTTTTTGTCCTCGCTGAAATATTTGTAAGTATCCTCCATAGAAACATTCATCTTCATAACTTTGGACCGACCATACCTCCCCCTGGAAACCACTTGTGCATTGATGAGGCCCGCCAAATCAAGTTCCTTAATCAAGTCTGAAACGCTCCTTTGAGTTAACTGATTTAGACCAGGGATACCTTCTTGCAATTCACAATAGCATTCATACACATCACCTGTGATTATAGTTTTGCGCTCTGCTTTCTGAAGATTATACACACTAAGAAAGACTACTTTTTGTTGCAAAGGTAATTTTTCAAAATATTCCCGGATCTTATCACTCTCAATCTCTTCTTGAGCCAAATACACATCATCGGAAGTAACTTGATTTTTATTATGTCTTTCCGCAAGTTCTCCCGATTTTCTTAGCAAATCTAAAGCTTTTCTCGCGTCACCATGCTCTTTTGCCGCCAATGCACCGCAAAGCGGAATAACACTAGGTTCTAGCGAATGTTCGTTGAAAGCTTCCTTAGATCTTTGGAAGAGGATATCTTTCAGTTCAACTGCGTTATACGCGGGAAAGATAATTTCTTCTTCTCTGAGACTACTCTTAACCCGGGGATCCAATGATTTTTTAATATCAAGTACATTGGAGATCCCTATAAGGCACACTTTCGTGGATTTTAGCTTACTATTGATTCGAGCCAAGTTGTATAGAACATCATGGTTCTTCTTTTGTTTATTAATTAATATATCAATTTCATCCAAAACTAAGAAACAATATCCATCAACAAATTTTTCTAATCGTTCTAAGGCAGTATCGAAAACTACATCGATTGGCCATCCCGCAATTGGAACTTTATCATCTGGGAGTATTTCATTACATATTTTTGCCAAGATTCGGTATCCGGTATTGACTTCTTGACAATTAAGAAAGATCCAAGAGGTTTCGGAGATCCCCGATTTCTTCCTATTATAATTTAAACGCTCACTAACATATTTGACTACTGCGGTTTTACCTGTCCCGGTTTTGCCGAAGATAAAAATATTACTGGGGGTTGAACCCTTAAAAGTACAAGCAAGTATTTCAGCCACATTCCTAATTTGGATATCCCGATGGGGTAACTTATGAGGAATGAAATCCGGCCGTAATACATCCCTATTTTTAAACACTGATTCATTCTCTTGAAAATCCGTAAAATAACTATCTATATCAAACACTCTAACACACCCAACTTTTTTAGAATAATTTTTTAATTCTAAATCAGTTATATTTGTTTTTGTCGAGATCATATATAAAATACTCTATTAACAGTTCAACTAGTTTACAGCAATTAATCTCGCAATATCACACAAGAAAGATTATTAAATAGACGATCCTCAGATCATCTCATATAAGTTTTATGAAAGGAAAATAAGAACAACTGTGATAATATGTAGTAAGCGAGCTATTAAAAGAAATTCTATTAATAATTTATTAAGCACTCAAAATTAATGGGAAATAACGATTTTCTGCGAAATTGAAGATTAAGCAATCCTAAAGAATTATACTCTGAATCAAGATGAAATTCCATGAAATATTTATATCAAAATTATTTCGGAGTTTAAATAATTCTTATTAAATGTCATAAATAAGAAAAGGAGCTCAGAGGATATGACAAATTTTCAAAAATTTATTCGTGACACAGGTTTTGAGGAAGAATTTCTGCATCAATTTGACTTTAATTCAAAGAAACGAGAAAAAAGGGGGAAAAATGGATTATCTGGTCATTTCCCCCTAAAATATCGAGTAAAATGAATAACACATTATGAATTCGATTTTTTCCTATTAATCGACTTAAGAATGACTCTATCCGTGGTAAAATCCGCACGGATTGTATGTTTATTGCAAATTTTACGAAGAAAATAGATTAAATCATTAACTGAAATGTCCCAATTATCCGGAATTTGTTCCATAATCTCAGCGTATTTAATAGTTTTCTTCTTCTTTGCCAAACGAACAAAGATAAGCGACAAAGGTTTGATTATTTGATTGATGGATATGGACCCTTTTTTTTTGGCTTTTTCCGATTGTTTTTGTTTTGAGGGAGTGTCAAAATCTTTATTTTGCTGCTGCAAGAGATTATTAATATTGATATTGAGGCGATCAAGAGACTTTAGGATATTTTGATTGATATCCAAAAGGGCATCCAATTTTTCTGACACGGTCTTTTGAGCTTTGGGTTCGGACATCTTAGGTTCAATCCCCAAAAGATTACCCACCTCTTTTAATAGGGGATCATTGTCAAGATTCTCACTCAGAAGATCATCTACGGAAACATCATCTAAATCTTCCAGATCTTCAAATTCCTCTGTGTCATCCAAATCCTCAATTCCTTCCAGATCCTCAAGATCCCCAAGATCATCTATAATCTCCTTAGCATTTTCTTTTAGATTCTTTTTTTCTTGAGGGTCTTTGTCATGCCGTTGATTTTCTTTCTTCTTTTGTTTGGGCATCTAAGTAAAGTATTCCTTTATTCCCATAAAAATTTTTAGGATGGGTCTTTTAACAAGAATTAAGAAAAAAAAATGAAAATAGTTGTGTGGATCGGTAGATTTCTGAGAGGAGGATTTGCTCCTGGAGCCAGAAGGAATGTAAAAGCACTAGCTCCCTTTGTGGATAAAATTATTGTAGCTCCTTTATATGTACTCCCCGAAAATCATTCTCTTTATCCCTATGTGGAAGATTTTGATGAAGAAGTACAAGACATCTTCAAAGTAGTAAATCATCTCCCCGTTACGGATCCCACGGCAGATGGCTATTACTCAGTTTGTGAATACGATCGGATCCCAGAAAGATGGGTGGAAATTCTCAATAGTGCCAAGGTAATAATGACCGAGTCCCATTTTTGTAAACGGATATTTTCCCAACAAATTAATAATGCTGAAAAAATACATGTGATTCCCTATATTCTTTCCTCAGATTTTATTCATTATGATCCAAATGGACATATATTTCGGCCACAGAACACGAAAAAAGATGATTTTCTTTTTGGTAGTGTATTTGAATGGGTACCCAGAAAAGTGCCAGAACGAACAATAAAAGCCTTTTTAAAGGAATTTGATCCCTCAGAAAAGGTAAAGTTGGTTTTTCGCACAGAATTACCAGAATCAAAGGAAATGCTAAAAAAACTATTAGGCAACCATTACAATGAATTTAAAACAGCAGTGAAGCAGAAAAGAATTATCATTATCCAAAAAAGAATTAAAAAAATCGTAGATTTTTACAGAGGTTTGGATGCATACATTTCAGCAACAGCAGGAGAAGGATATGGCCAGACTTTAGCAGAAGCGTTGGCTTGTGGGCTCCCAACCATTGGGTCCAATCATAGCGGTAATTTAGATTTTATGAGCCCGGACAATTCCTTTTTGGTGGATGTTCATGATTGGAGTCTTGTTCCCGATGAAGAAGAAGCCAACTATCATTGGAAATTACCCAAAATTCACTCAATTCAAGAAAAAATGCGGGAAGTATTTAAAAAATATAAAAACAAAAAGAAAGATTCTGAAATTTGGTGGGCGAAAGAAATAAGAGAAACATTAACCCCAGAAAAAATAGGACCAATGATTTTTGACGTCCTAAAGGAGTATCTTTAAGAGGAAGAATTAAAAAAATATTATTTCATTGAAAGAGAAAATTTCAGATATTTGGCGGTTTTCAATTAAGAGTTTTCTTCAGTCGGATTTTCCCCATCTTCTTCAGTTTGTTCCTTTCCTTCAGGCTTTTCTTCTGAATCAGAATTTGTTTTTTGCTCACTCTTCTCTTCATTTCCACTTTCATTTTCACTCGAATCTTCAAAAGTTTTTTCCATCGGTTCTTCCCTTGCTTTTTCAACTAGATTAATCTTGGGTTGGAACTCATACTCTTCCTTTTCTTTTTCTGTTTCGGCATTTTGATCTTGAGATTCCTGCTTTTGTTCAGCCGCTGATTCGTTCTCTTTAATCTCTTGATCTTCCTCGGGATTTTGCGATTCTTCTTCTGATTTTTCATCTGATTCTTCTTCATCTTTCAATTTTATTTTTTCTGCCTCATCCCAGTCTTTTCCTTTTTCAACTTCCTCTGGGATTCCTTCTTCTTTGAGTTTTTCAGCTCTAATCTTTTCCTTATTTTTGATTTCTTCTTCCTTTTGGATAATTTGTTTTTCCTTCAAATCCAACTCTACTTGAAGCAATTCATTAGCTCTTCTTTCTAATTCATGCTTACGATCAACCAGCTTTTTCCTTTCTTCTAGAATATTACTTTTTTTTTCAATTTCAAGCTCTTCAAGGGCATGCTTTTGGGCCTCGATCTGATCTAACCGTTTCTTTAATTTTCGGGAAAGCTCCGTTTCATCTCCGTTATTTTGCTTTTTCAGCTCAAGATTATTAAGTTTATCCTCCAATTGAAAAATCTTTTCCTCCAATTCCTTTTCTCGACTCGACTTATTGCTATCCAAATCAAGAGATTCCATTTGTTGAAGTTTATTTTCCAAGGTTCGGATTTTGGCTTCCAAATTACTTTCTTTAACCCTTTCTTGTTCCTTTAACTCATCTGCCTCTAATTTTTTGAGCTTTTTCTCTAAAAGCAAGATTTTAGATTCTAATTCTTCTTCTTTCCTTTGATTATCTTTGTTGCTTTCATCAGCTTCCAATTTCCTTAACTTTCTCTCTAATTTCCCAATTTTATTTTCAAGCTCTTTCTCTTTACTAATAGTTTCTGTAATTGGTTCTCCCTTTTCGAATTTTTGTAATTTCTGCTCGAGCTCTTGAACTTTATCTTCAAGGCCATTTTCAGGTGGTAAAAGCTCTTCTTCGGGGGGTTCAGTTTCTGATTCGATTTTTTTAACTTTTGCTTCCAGTTCTTGCACTTTCCCTTCTAATTCTTCTTCTTGAGTACCATTACCGTTTCCGTTTTCTCCACTCTTCTTTTCAATTTCTTTAACTTTTTCTTCAAGTTCTTCTACTTTACCTTTAAGTTTATGACCTTCTTTTGCACCATTTTTTTCTTTCTGAGAAGCAGGGACTTCTCCAGGCACTAAATCCTCTTTAGTTTGTGCAGATCTTGCTGGTTTAACCTTATCGCTTCTTATCTGATCGATTTCTTGCTCCAATTGGGTGATTTGATTCTCAATATCCTCTTTATCTTTATCCAATTCTTCAATTCTTTCTTTATTTTCGCTCTCTACACCCTCTCCTTGTTGCTTTTCCAGTTCTTTTAGTTCTAATTCTCTAATTTTGTCTAAGATTTTAATTTTCTCTTTCTTTAGTTGCAGAGCTTTTTCCTTTAATTCTTGTTCCTTTTTTGACCTTTCTTCATTATTTTCCAAATCTATACCTCCTTTTTCCTTATTCTTTATTCTTGACATTAATTTATGATAAGCATTCTGGTTCTTTTGTTCTTTCTCTTCGATTTCTTCTAATTGTTCTATTAATTTAAGCTTATTTTTAGCTTTATTCTTTGGACTTATTAAATTTTTATTGAGTTCTTCAATATCTACCTTCGGACTTCTGCCACCGTTAATAATATTATTTTTGATACTTTTCGATAATTTCTTGTCTTCTTGTAATTGAATCTTTTTTTTATTTTTAATATTTTCAAAAGATTGCTTTTTAACATTTGCATTTTCTCGATAATCTTTTAAACCACCATCATTTGATGATTCTTCGGGCACTTTTAAGGGAGGTTTTACGGATGGCCGAGGGATTAAATCTTTTGATATTTTTTGCTCTTGTTTTTCTTTACTTTGTTTTTTCTCATCTTTTGGGAGATCTTGTACTTTTTCCACCTCAATTTTTTCCAATGAAGATATAGAAGAGGGAATTGATTTCTCTTTTTGAGAATCTATAACTACATTACTCTCGTCTAAGCTTTCATAGGGATTTTCAAAATATTTTTTTTTCCCAGATTTTGATTGATCGGCTTTATAAACATCAATGGAAATATAAGGGGTTTCTCCTTTTTCATTTTGCCTTATTTCTGATATTTTATTTTCCCATGAGGTGGTTTCAGAAGATTTAAAAGAACCTTCCCCTATTAAGGACCCTTCTCTGATGATTTTATCCTCTTCGGATTCTAATTCGATTTCCTCCTCTACCTCCCGTTCCAGCTCTTCAAATTCCCTTAATTTTTTTAATAATTTTCTCTTTGCCCGGGAAAAATCTTTTTTATCCTCGATTTTCTCCATTCTATCCTTAAGATCCATTAGATGTAATTCCAATAATTCAATTTCCTTTTTTCTTAATTCTAACTTTCGCTCTTGAATTAAATCCTCCCTCCTGACAATTTGTTCTCTGTGATAAATGAATACAAAGATCATAATCTCAATAGAAAGAGAAACCAAAAACACACCCAAGTACTGATCAAGACCTGTAAACATACGGAAAACTAAAATAAAAAGAAGGATTGAAATGGAAATTACTCCAAAAATTGAAATATATCGATTTGCTTTCAATTCCTTTCGTTTTTTATAGGCAGTCAGATTTATAATGATGAAAATTTGGGCATAGAGGATATTAGCCACAAAAATAAGATCCTCTACATGAGGTAAGAGGAGAAGAAACAAGCCAGATAGAACACCGGTTAGAATCGTTGAATTTGTGGGAAGCTTTTCTTCATTTTTATGACTTAAGATTTCTGGGAAAAGTTTTTCTTTTGAAAGCATAAAAGAGGATCGGGCGGTTTCCGAAATTGTGGTATTCATTGAATTAAAAGTGAAGGTACAGACCAAAAAGAAAAGGATCCATATTAATACTTGACCCCCAAGATCTGAATTAAAAATATCTCCCCCCATAGTTTCAATTAATACTCCCATAGACAAGCTCGCAGTATATTCATCGGTTCTTAACGCAATAGGACCGACTATACTAATTATAATGAAGGAGAGAATAGTATAGATCACAAGGGAGGAAATAGTAGAAACCAATATCATCCTTAAGCCCTTTTTCTTATCTTTCATACGTTTAAATTCATACCCAATCGCTTGGGAACCTTGGTAAAGAAGCATAGTCAATGAAATCGCAAAAGCACAATCATAAACCCCGAAAACATTCTCTCCAAAAATTTGCTGGGGAGTATAGAGCAATCTTAACACCTCGATTTGTGTCCTTTGTTGAAATAATTCAGGATCTAAATTAGTTTCGATATAAATAGACCCCAAGACTATAATAAAAATAATTACAGTCAATTTCAAGAATAACAAAATTTTTCTGCTTACTTCAGAGTTTCTAAAACCTTTGAGGTTGAATAAAACACCTAATATTAGAAAAATAGAGGCGTAAATTACTAGATATTCATATTTAGGTTGAAATCTGAATGTAAAGGACAGATATATGAAAAAAGTATAGGCAAGAATTGAAATAATAAAAATATTCCCGAAATAGAGGAGCAATCCAACCAATGGGCCCAAGTGCCGAAATTTATTCTGTTGAAAAGCTTGATTAATTATAATATATTCCCCGCCAGGGCCTCCCCATTTTGAGATCAATTTCATATTGGAATAGGCGGAGGACATCATAATTAAACCTCCGATTATAAATATTAGATATACATAAGGACCTGCAAATTTGGATATAGTTCCGATAGTACTGAAAATAGCACCACCGATAATTGTGCCCACACCAATGATTAAAATAGAATATTGTGAGATTCTTTTTCCAAATAATGGTCCTTTCGGCGATTTTTGTTCGGTTTCCACGAGTAAAACCTTGATATATGGGTTTTTAGAACTTCCTAATTAAAGCTAGGCGGCGATTCCTAAATATTTTTTCCAGTTCTTAAGAAAATTAGTTATTTAATTAAACAAATAGTTAAGTAAAAAATATACCTATTAACAATCAATGAAAAGAAGAATGAGGGGCTATATATTGATATGAGGAAATACAGAATAAACTAGGAAAATAAGAGTGGTGTAGGAGGTGGGCTTCGAACCCACGCGGCTCTATGCACTAGGCCCTCAACCTAGCGCCGTGGACCAGGCTTGGCTACTCCTACAAAATTGTAAGTGCATATGAAAATGCACAAATTTTTAGAATTGTAAGAAACAAAAAGAACCAATCTAAAAAAAAATTTTGATTTTAAGATCCGAAATCTTTCATATTCAATGCATAATGACCAGAAATCTCTTTTATATGCAAGTTCTTCTTACCATGGCACATCTTTGTGTCCCGTAACATATGAAATCGTATTTGCTATTACGGTGATACTGGGAGTGATAATAAACAACATAATAAAGACATTCAAGTTTATGGTTGAAAAATCAAAACCGCCCACCAATAGGAGGGGAAATGCGAGCAATAAGCAGCCACCCAAAAAATCTATTTGATCCACTCCCCAAAATGGTGCCCCCCGTTCTACATCCTTTCTTCGTTTGTACCAAGACCCTGCCAAATCCCCCATAGCCGCCCCAAATGAGCATAATACGACTCGAGGGACCAATTTTCCAAATGTGTCCCAATTATTTGTTCCATTTGCATCCCCCAAGAGATATAATCTCAAATCGGCATATAATTGATCTGGATTGGAATCATAAAACACGTAGCTCACCGAGGGATCTTGTAAAAAGTCCTCCACAGCCACCATAATCGAATCCCAGCTGGCGAATACAATGCCATGAATGATAAGAGCTATCGGGACACCAAAGGCAAGAGGACCTAAAAAGAATCCT
>CAZEPC010000139.1:4494-10720 GCA_964513765.1 uncultured archaeon | reverse complement strand
CAGGTCATGTTCATTTTTATAAGTCATCTCTTCAGCAGAAAATGGAACTGATATGCCGTGGCTCCACCCAGACACAATTTGTACCAATGCTCAGCGAATCTCGGCGATACAAAAATACGGGAAAAAATTAGCGAGCGAATGGTGCTCAGTTTGGGACTGGGGAGAAAGAGCAAAAGATCCAGAAACGCATCTCTCAATGGTCTTAAAAAGGATTGAAAAAGATGTAAACCAAATAGAGGAAAAAGAAACACAAGAAATACTTTTAGAATTCAAAGAAAAGGCCAAAACCTATCTTAAAAAACGGAGAGCAAAGCTAAAAAATAATCAGGAAAACTAAAAAAGAATCTTTGCTCATTCTATGAAATCTTGGATGATACAAGATCATTTATCAGGCCAAAACCAAATCCCGAAAGAAAAAACGGTACATCGATAAATTGTTGAAAGAAAGCAAACCCAACCGAAATAAAGCCTCCAATTAGGGCCCCTCTGATGCATATATTTAGAGTATCATCTTTTTCCCTCACTAAAGTAATATCTCCCGCCAATCCAATAGCAAGACCCATTACAACCCGATTAAACCAACCACCAACTAAATAAATACGATTGTTAGGCAAAGCGCCACCTGCGGGAATCCTTCCGGCAAGTCCGAGAATACAAAACACACCTAAAACCATCCCCATTGCCAACGATATCAAAATTCGCTTTTTCTTCTTCATATCTATTTTAAAAAAAGCGGAGTTATTTTAAGATACACATTATATTCTAAAAATTCTCCCATTAGGTGGCGCGCTAAGTGAGGCTGTGAGGTGAGGTAAAATTTTGAACCCTCTAAAGTGTCAAAATGGGAGAGAATGAAGTGCATGCATTTGAGCAATCAAATTTAAAAAGATGGGATTTCAAAGATATTAATATGATAGATTGGAACGACTTCTTTCATTACATGTTTTACGAAGATTTCAACTTCTTGTGGTTATTAAACGTGTGCGTTTGGCTTATTCTTAGCGTGTTTATTGTTAAAAAGTCAAAAATCTTAAATTTGTTGGAGAATACTAAAAGATTGTACCGTAAATATGCCTTCTTCTTTGCTTCTTACGCCGTTTCAAAGTGCTTGTTTTTCTTCTCCAATTATTATTACGACCGTAGAGATGTGTTTGGTATCGTACCCGAAGAGGCTATTAT
Source organism: uncultured archaeon (assembly GCA_964513765.1). Classification (GTDB taxonomy): domain Archaea; phylum Asgardarchaeota; class Lokiarchaeia; order Sigyniarchaeales; family Promethearchaeaceae; genus CAZEPC01. The sequence goes on along the minus strand of CAZEPC010000139.1, from coordinate 9,541 downwards.
CTTGAGGATCGGTTATGCAATAAATCTTATCTCTGTTGGAGTGCTTGTTTTAGGTCTCGAGCGAGATTTATTGGATTGGAAGGGTTTCGTTGCAGGAATTGTTTTTATAAATGTAATAATCGTTATCTTCGCAAATGAATCGATTTACAAAACAGCGACCCTTTATCTTCAAGTAATATATTTCGTCACAATTGCTTTAGCCTATATAATTGTTTCGAGGAAATCGACGGGCGACATTAAGAAATATTCTAATCGGACTATGATTGGTATGGGCCTCTTCTTCTTAGGGATCTTCTTAGATTTGCGTGTATTAAAACAATTTTTCGTGGACAAAGGTTTAGAGACTCTCATTCACATAGCATTGCCGTTGATAAATCTAATTGGTACAACAATATTCTTTCGAAGTGTTCCCTCAAAAAACGAAGAAACGATAAAAGGATTTTAAGTTTTGATTATTTTATCAATTTATGGGAATCATTGATTACATATTTCAAAGAAAAAAGAAGAAATTGAAGCTGTCCATTGCACAAAAACCTATCGTGAAGGTACCCGATCTTATCTTCAACCAGGGCTTTGATGCGCTTAACGACATGCTTAAATATAATATTGCCCCGCCTTTAGGCGATCATTCCGATATTTGGACTCGGCCAGCCCCGAAGTTCCCGGGAGCGTATCTTTGGGACAGTTCCTTTATTTCACAGGCGTGGAAGATTTGGGATCCTACGATTGGATTACGGGCACTTAAGGCTTTCGTGGACTTCCAACAACCTGATGGAAGAATGCCGCACATGGTTTTTTGGGGAAAAAAGGTGAGTGAACTTTCAAATCCACCTTTTTTAACTTGGGCGGTAAGAAATCTTCTTTCGTACTATCCTAATCAGAAATTTGCGGACTTTTTTATTGAACCCATCTCAAATTTCATGAAGTGGAGGAAAAAAGCCCGATACAATGAAAATGCTGGACTTTACTATTGGAAACATTCTTATGAATCTGGTATTGACAATTCTCCCCGATTTACTTCCATTGATGAAAGCGAAAAGTATAACGTTGATAAACTAGGTGCCATCGATCTTAACTCCGAAATTGTTCTTCAACATCAAGCGTTTTTAGATTTAACGGAGGAATTTAACCAAGCTCATTCATATAGAAATGAGGCGAAAAATGAGTTACAACGGTTAACGGATAAAGTAAACATCTCACTATGGGATAAAAAACGGGGAATATTCGGGGATCTTGATTTTACCTCAAATAATCTCAAAACAATTGACACCATCGCCAGTTATTTTCCGCTCATTTTTAACAAACTACCCGAACCAATCAAAAAAAAATTGCTTTCCTCGCTTGAGGATCCCTCTAAATATAATACCAAGATACCCACACCCACCGTTGCACGCAATTCGGAATATTTTGTTAAAGATATGTGGCGCGGCCCGGTATGGATGAATACCTCCTATCTAATTGTGAAAGGAATGGAACGACAGGGGAAAGAAAAACTCGCAGCCGATTTTGCATATCGTCTCTGCAAGGGAGTATATTATACTTGGGATAATAAAGGTCATTTTTATGAGTTTTACGATCCGGAGCGTTATGATCTGAAAGAACTGAACAGAAAAAAAGGAAATTTCATGAAGAAGATTACACTTGGTCCGAAACCGGTTATAGATTTTGCTGGATGGACGGCGGATGTTAATCCCCTCCTCATTGAAAATATAATAGGAATTAAGAAAGAAAAAGGAGGTTGGATATTATCACCCCATCTCCCAACCGATTGGATGAAATTGAAGGGAAAGATGGTGAAAGCCACCTTGCCATTCTTTGATCTTGATCTCCAATATATAATTAATTCCGATCAAACCACCCTTGAAGTTGATGTTAGATTGCTGGAAAACAGCTTTAAAGGAAATTTATCCAACCACGAAAAGATTAAGTTGGATAAATTAAAGAAATAATCCCTTAAACTCCAAATTTTAATATAGAAAAAACTTTGAGGGGCCATAAGGCGAAAAATAAAACTATTTAGCATCCCCTTTTTTTATTTTTATATGGGAGACAAAAACAAACGAGAGTTAGCAACAAATGAAATATGGATGTATGCCATCGGTTTTTTTGGTATTATGTTGCTACTCACTACTTTTAACACATTTTCCTATAACTATGTTATCTACGTGATTGGATTAGACCCGTATCTTGCCTCAATTGGAACCAGCATAGGGTTGATATTTATGGCATTTAGCGGTCCGATTTTCGGGTATGTCTCAGACAGAATCAAGCTAACAAAATATGGGAGAAGGAGACCATTTCTTCTTTTTGGAGCCCCTCTATTAATCACATTTTTCATTGGATTATGGATCTTTCCGATTAAATGCGATTTTCCTGGTCAAAAAAATTGGGGAGTGGCGATTTATTATTGGATTTTCTGTGTGCTTTTCTGTGTAACTTATCAAGCAATTTGGGCGCCCTATATGGCAATGTTACCCGAGGTTTCAGAGACAGAGGAAAATAGAATTGCAATAGCCAGCAGTCAAGGGTTATTTAATTTGGTGGCTACTGTAGTTGGATTGCTTTTGCCGTTTCTTTTATTATCGGGAATTGAGGATCCTCAAAATGCGTTATTTTACCAAACTGAAGGAGGACAAAAGCTTATGGATCAAATGCTGATTGTGGCATTAGCTTTTTCCGCCCTTTGCATTGGGGCGCTTTATATCACCTTCTTCCAAATCAAAGAACCATGCGTAGAAGGAATAAGCAAGGAGGAACTAAAAGAGATTCAATGCGAAGATACTCCAGAGAAACAATCAATAAAAGAAGTTCTAAACGATTTCATCAGCCCCGTGAGAAACAAGGATTTTGCGATGTGGTCAGGTACCAATTTCATCGTAAATTTTGCCTTGCGACTCCCTATGACAATCCTAATGGCTTTTATGACCTTTGTTTTGGAGGTCGAAGGATTAACAATGATTTACTTTATCCTAGGGGTGGTTCCATTTGTTGGAGGAGGATTTTTCCTATGGCAAAAGTTTTCCAAAAAATACGGATTAAAAAAGACCTATCAAACGGTAGTATCTCTAATGGTTATTACAATGGTATCTGCCGCAATATTCCTCTTGAAACCTGATAGATCCACAAGACTTGTGGTTGGATTTATTATGGTTGTGGTTATTGTAAGTATCTTGGTGGCTTTATTTATTTTGCCCAACCCAATAACTTCAAAGATTATCGATAATGAGATCATAGATATAACCGAGAATACCATGGATCCGGATAATTTAGACCAATATAAAGTATCTGGCAGATTTTTCGGTGTGAATTCTTTTACCTTTAATCTTTCGGGAGCAATATCGTTTCAAATCTTGGGCTTTATCTTAGGACGAGGGGGAACGGAAAATTATTACACAATTGCCCTAATGCTTCCAATAACTGGAATTATAGCCTTTTTCGCATTGTTCAGTGCCCGAAACATGACTCTAAAAAAGCGGCAAAAAGCCACAAAAAAGGATTACCTCTTGATATTGGGATTGGTGGTTATTGCGATTGCAGTAGTCCTTTCTTTAGCTATTTTCATCTAATTAATACTATAAAGGACTGCCTGTCATAAAGTTTCCTTTTTTTTAATTATTATGTTTATTATTATTAAGCTCTAAAGAAATGGGCTTCAAATCAAGAGAGACAATTATATTTCCATCATATATTTCCCTTGCCCGGGAAATAAGAGCATCTTCAACATTTTCATACTTATCTGTATATCTTTCCCACACATAATGCCCCATTATGTAGTTTTTTACATTTGCTTCTTGACATATTTTTCCAGAATAATACGGACCTGAATGGCAGACGATCTCACCACCTCTTTTGTGGTTTTGAAACCATTCATATCTCTCATCAATTATTTCTTTGGCAAAGGATGTATCTAAAAGCCAATATTTTGCATTCTTAGCAAATGGGATAAGATGTTCAGAGGAGTAGGAGGTATCTGGGGAGAACATAAAATCGAGAAAATAATTGGGCATAGATTGAGAGAAAAAATTGAACCTATACACCACAGAGCTCACTGAATGAAGGGCGGGAGCCACTTTTATTTCAATCTCCAGCCCATCCTCTAAACCAAGGGAATCCAATTCTTTTATTTGGGAAAGATCTGTTTTACATTCTTTTTCGTAGGATTTCAGATGGGGATCCTCAATTTCCAGTTTAAGAGGAATATGTTTCACAAAATCTGGAATACCAAAGCAAAAAAAGCGTATCCACCATTTGAGGTATTTCCACCCGTTTTCATGGCAATATATCGGAAGTGGTTCTTTTCTTTTTTCCTTTTTCAATCTTCTTATAAATAATCCTAAATAAATTGTATGATCTAAATGCGCATGTGAAAGAAACACTGCCTTCAATTTTTTGACATCTACATAATCATTTTGCAGAACTCTCTTACTCCCAACATCAAATAAGATCTGATATTCTTCAGAATTTTTAACAATCTTAAGTAAATATGTCGTATTTCGGGCTTTGGGAACGGTAAGTAAGCCTGCCCGGGTTCCTAGGGGCAATAAAGTTGCACTAAATGGTTTGTTTGATTTTTTCAAGCTTTTTCGACTCTTCTTACATTAGAAATTAAAGAAAAAATAAAAATTCATATAGGAACGCCGTAAGCCACAGTTTGGGAATTAATAGCTTTTCGCAATATAAATTGTGCAAGTTGCAGGCTTTCCGCAAATAATACATGCAGGGAATTCATGGGTCTCTTCATCAACCCTTTTTCCTCTGATAAAACCTCCAATATCTTTTTCGACCACTTCGGCACAATCATAGCCGTCCATCCCCAGGGAACAAAATCCGGTGCATACAATCTTACCCTCTTCGATCGCTTGCTGAGCGTGGGGCTTTTCCTCGCAGAGCTCTATCTCGTTTTCAAATTCCCGAAGATTTAATTTTCTTAATTCATCGGTATAGTTCGAAGAGAGTTTCTCAATTTCTTCCATAAGATTTTCTTCTTTTACAAAGAATTTTTTTCTATCGTATCTTCGGACAATTACTACTTGGTTTTTCTTTACAT
>CAZEPC010000139.1:0-4484 GCA_964513765.1 uncultured archaeon | reverse complement strand
CCCTCGGGCCGATCTCAATTCTGAAAGGAACGCCCTTCATTTCCCAGTGGTTATATTTTTCTCCGGGATGATCATCGCTATCATCTACTTTGACCTTGTATTTTTCTTTTAATTTGACTAAAATCTCATCTACTTTTTCATTCACCATTTTTTCCTTATTCTTAAATATAATAGGAACGATAACGAATTGGAGAGGTGCCAAATCAAATGGTAAGAGTAATCCTTGATCATCTCCTAAATATGCAATCATTGCCCCATATATTCTGCTAATTGCCGGACCATGGCATGTAATATATCCATATTCTTCTTCTCCTTCTTCATTCGTGAAGGTTACATCAAATGGCTTGGAGAAGTTCTGACCTAAAAGATGGGTGGAAGGTAATTGAATTACTTTGCCAGATCCCATCAAGGCATCCGCGGCATAGGTGTGAATTGCTCCGGGGAACTTATCCCATTCAGGTCGTTGGAAGAATATTATAGGAATACAGAATTCTTCTTGAATGATTTTATAGGTAATTTCCATATCTTCAATAACTTGTTCTTTCGCTTCTTCTAAAGTGGCGAAGACATTATGTGCCTCTATCCAATGAAACTCCCTGCCTCTAAAGAAAGGTCGGGTCATTTTTCCTTCATATCGCCATACTTGACATGATTGATACCGTTTAAATGGTAGGTCTCTGTAGGTCTGAATCCAATAACTGTACATTTTGTAAAATGCAGTTTCAGAAGTAGGTCGCAGGGCATATTTTTCTTCAAATTTCTTTCCATCACTACCTGCCTCAGTAACCCAAAATACTTCGGGAGCAAACCCTTCTACGTGATCTGATTCTAAGTGAAAGTTAGATTCTGGAATAAGGGAAGGCATCACAATCGGGAGATGTCCTCTCCGTTCTAATTCATCTTCGTACTTATCGTACATTTTTTTAATCGTAATCGTAGCCCAAGAGCGATAACAGACAAATCCTTTGACATTATATCGTATATCCGCTAATTTTGCTTTATAAAGTAATTCGGAATACCATTCTGAGAAATCTTCATCTTTGGAAACGGTAATTCCGACTATAGGTTTTTTCTTGCCCATTCTAATCTAATCCTTAAAAATCTCAAAAAAAAAATAAATTTTTCCTATTTCCTTTAATTTAAAACCTCTAATTAATCTCTGGGTTTCAATGAATATACGGTTTCTGCATCGGCCTCAAATGATAAAATACCGTCACTCTCCTCGTTCAAAGTAACGTTTTCTTCATTTTGATTTTCAACCGTAATTTCTATTGTATTGTGAGGGATGTGGCCATACTTTATTTTAATCGGTCCTTTCTGACTTGTTTGGATTTTTGCAGAGGTCAAATTTCCTTCATCCCACTCCAAATCAACGATGAAACCCCCTCTGGCTTTAATTCCAGTTATTTTCCCATTTTTCCATGATTCAGGTAAACAAGGAAGAAAATGAATAAAACCCATATGGCTTTGCACCAGCATCTCAGCTATAGCGGCTGTAGCTCCAAAATTTCCATCAATCTGAAATGGTGGATGATTATCGAATAAATTTGGCAAAGTAGATTGTGAGAGAATCGTATGAATGTAATCTTCCGCTAAGGCAGGTTCAAATAATCGTGCCCAAAAATTAATAATCCAAGCACAGCTCCAACCAGTATGTCCTCCGCCTGCTCTTAGTCTGCGAAACAATGTAACCTTACATGCTTCTGCAAGGTCCGGAGTTTCAAGTGGGCTTATTTCATTACCTGGATGTAAAGCCCACAAATGAGACATATGACGATGACCTGGTTCAGCTTCCTTTCTTTCCTTTTCCCATTCTAAAAGTTCTCCGTGAGAGCCAATCTTAAGGGGCCACAAATCAGATTTATAGAGCTTTAACTGATCTCTTAAGGGCTTATCCTTTCCAAGAATCTCGGAGGCTTGAATACATCCATCAAAAAGATAGGAAAGGATACTTCTGTCCATCGTCGTTCGCATCGAATAAGGAGTGATATAGTTTCCCTCTGCTATAAAATTATTTTCGGGACTCACAGATGGACCACATAGCCAATAATCATCTTTATCTCGCTTATATAAATAAGAAAGGAAAAATTCCGCCGCCTCCTTCATAATTGGGTATAATTTTTCTAAAATAGATTTGTTTTGATTGAAAAGGTAATGATCCCAAATGTGAGTGGATAACCACGCTCCCCCCATTGGCCACACACTACCTTTAAAACGGTCTACAGGATCCGTATCCCCCCATAAGTTGGTATTATGATGTGCAACCCAGCCATTTGCATCATAGAGTTTTTCTGCGGTTTCTTTTCCGTGCTCTTGCATTCGGGTTAAGTGTTTAAAGAGGGGGTTATAGCATTCACTTAGATTACATGGATCTGCAGGCCAATAATTCATCTCAGTATTAATATTAATCGTATATTTCGAGCCCCATGAGGGAGAGAATTGATGATTCCATATACCCTGTAAATTGGCCGGCATGGCCTGTTTTCCTCTGGTCGAACCCATCAAAAGATATCTTCCAAATTGAAAATAAAGTGAGATTAGGCTTAAGTCCTCGCCACCATTCTTTATTCTCTTCAATCTCTTATCTAACGGAAGCTTCCATGTGCTACTCGGCGAATTCTTCTCATTCTCCAAATCAAATTCAACACGGGAAAATAATTCCTTATGATCTTGAACATGTCTTTCTTTTAACTTATCAAATCCCTTTTTGGATGCTTCGTTTATGATCTTATCAAGGTGGGGTTTGAGATCCTCTTTTGGCATCCTATAGCTGGAATTGGAAGCCAAAAATAAAGTAACTTCACTGGCATTCTCTACGATCAGATGTTCTCCCAAGCAGGAAACTTTTCCATCCTTGCTAAATGCTTTCATGGTTATGTTATAATGAACTCCACCAGGTCCAGATTGTCCAAATACATATATTTGGTCTTTACCGTTATTACTCGATTGATCTAGAAACGATTTACTTTTTAATATATTGCGCTCAAACCGGCTTCGGAAAGAAATGGCGTTTTTTTTATCGGTTATAATCTTTATTACTAATACATCATCTGGAAAACTGCAAAAAGCCACTCTTGAATAGGAGATATCATTAATCTTATACTTAGTATGAGCTAAGCCCGTTGATAAATCTAAATATCGACAATAGTCTTGTTCGGTTCCTTTATGTTCTTTTCCCCCGAATATGATGTGTAAATCTTCTAATTTTTGATAAGGGCGTTGGGTGGGAGGGGTACTATACATACCCATTTCAATAAGGCGTTCTGCCTCTTCAAATCTCTCTTCTAAGATAAGTTTTCTAACTTTAGGAAGGGTCTTGGCAAAATCTTGGTTTTTCCTATTGATATCTCCCCCATACCAGATTGTGTCCTCATTTATTTGAATAATTTCCTCTTTTATTTTACCAAATATCATTCCTCCGAAATGGCCATTGCCCACTGGGAGGGCACTTTCCCAGGGACCGGCTGGTTTATTAAACCACATAGTGGTTTTTGGATTTTTTACCTTTGGCGGATTTAGGCTTTGCCAATCAATTTTCTTTAAATTCTCTGGATTCTTTTTTATTTGTACAAAAACCCGATTTCCTTTGAATTTTTTAAACTTAGGACAGGTGTACTTATCATCTAAGAAAGAAATATCATCTTTAATATTCAAATTACCCGAAAAGACAACTTTTTGGGATTTCTCTTCATTGTCAACTGGGTAAACCACAATATCCACTTTTTCCCCATCAAAATCAAGGAAATAATCGTTTAATGGAATTTCTATTTCCATAGGATTATAACGGGTCATCGGGACTTTGATAAATAAATCCAATCCTTTATCGATTTTATCTTGAATCTTGTCCTTTGATTCATCCCCAAGATCCATCTGAATAATTTCTGAAAAGAATGCTCGCATAACAAAGCCAAAAATAAAACGAATTAAAACCTTCTTACCCGTTAATTATTGAAAAAATTTTGGAATTGGCTTTTTTTTGACTTCATTATAAGCTTTTAATGGCTTAAAGCGTTTTTTGATGTATATGGCAACACGACAAGGCGTAATGAAAATTGCGAGGATAGTCTTTCCTCTCACAATTGCACTCTCAATATTTCTCTTATGGTTGCAAAAACACGAGCCCAATTATTGGATCGCTCTTATATATCGATTTATTACTTATATACTCTTGGTGGGCAGCTTTATATTTTCAACGATCCTTCTCACACTTTTCGGACCCCCTCGGCATATTTACCTTTTGAGCGATTGGGAATCTCCCGAAAATCAATATCAGCCTAAAGGATACGATAAACAGAAATATAATATACTTTTTGATTCACATTTCCACACAATATGGTCAGATGGAAAAATGACAATCGAACAGGGGGTTAAGTGGCATTTAGCCTGCGGATTCAATGCATTTGTAGTAACCGACCATGGGGTTGCCGCAAATCGGGACGAGGTGCTAAGATTGCAAAAGAAATATAAGGATAGATCGGAAGAGC
>CAZEPC010000138.1:0-10788 GCA_964513765.1 uncultured archaeon | reverse complement strand
GAATCTTAATTATCTTAAATCCGACTTAAATAAAGAAGTTGAAAGTAAAGAGGAAGAAGTGAATGAACATATGCCAAAATTAAAATGTATTGAATGTGGGAAAGAAGAAGAAATGCCCATGCATTGTGGAAAACCAATGCATAAAGAAGATGACCGATTAGTTTGCTGGATGGGATCTGGATGTGGTGTCCAAGAAATACCCCAGCATCATGGAAAACCTATGGAAATCATCGAAGACTAGAATTAGAAAAAATGGAAAATTTTTTTTCGTTCTCTATTTTTTAACCTATTTTAACCTAATTTTTTATTTCGGTAATTGATTTAAGGTATTGGGCAAGAAGATTGCTGAAAGATTCAACAGTCTTTATGGTTCCATTCCCAAACGCATTTTCTTGAGAGGAGTTAAGATAAAGTATCCCGTAAATCTTTTCATCATCTCGGATGGGTATTAATGCTAATGATTTAAAACCAGAGGTTAAACATTCGCCACGAATATTTTCTTCCTCGATTAAATCTTCTTTTACAAGATTATCAACGGTCTCTGGAAGCGTGTTAGATATAAGCGATCCGTGTTCAGTAAAATCCTTCGTAAGTTTGGTAATATCGCCTCTAGCAATCTTTCCGCAAAGACATTCATCTACACATACATCATTTTCCTTTACATAAAATTCATCGCTTAATCCCTTCCATACGTAAAACTTTATGTTTCCCTCTCTATCCGCCAGTCTTATACCTATTCCTTCGCAATTGGTCATTTCTTTAATCGAAAAGAGCATTTTGTCGAAATAAGTTTTTAGATCCTCACGAATTGCAATTTTTTCAAGTACAGGTTCACTGCCCCCCACTTCAAACGGAAGTTCTTTTGTATTAAATGGACAATCCATTGGGCAATTATATCCCTCATAGTTCTCCAATTTAAAATCTACGGGTAATACGAAATCTTTTTCCATCGACACCAATAAAGAACTCTTGATTGATTTAAGGGAATCATCTTTTCGATAACAATCATCGATAATTCCGTTTATTGCATCGATGCTTGAGGCAGTAACTAAAAGTTCAAAGTTATAATCACCCAGTTTCTTAAAGCAATTCATGATGAATGGACAAACCTGAGCCCTCTTTTCCATTTTTTCCGCATCTGTACTGCGGATTTCAAGACACATAAGGGGTAGGCCCGAAGTTCTAAAATTAACTCCTTTTTGAGTTCCAAGAATTCCATTTCTACTTAGTTTTAATACTCTAGCTCCAATCGCGGGCTGTGACTTCCCTATCCTCTTTCCTATTTCTGTGAATGACATTTCCGAATCTTGCTGTAGATAATCAATGATTTTTTTATCCGCATCGTCAATGTCTTCAAATAAATTTGTCATTTTTTTTCTCAATTAATTATATCCTTTTGATCCCTTAAATTTTAGCTTTTTTAAGGAATGATCTTTGGATTATAAGTAATTATGGGATTTGAATTGTAGATTGAAAGCATATAAAATAAATCGGCTAGCCTAAATTTTATGGGATGGAAAAAAGAAAAATTTATTCCAAAAAAAGTGTTTATTTCCTTATCAAATGGCAAATAAAGAAATAAAAGAACATGAAGATAGTTTTACGATTGGGCTTTTAGGCTCCAATCATAAGCTCACCGATCTTCTGGGAAAAGCATTTGGCTCTCCAGGGACAGAGTCTGATTTACAGTTTTACAATCGGTTAAATTTACAAAATAAATGTATCTTTACGGCTGTCGCCCCTATAGGCTACCCGGATAAGATAAAATCCCTCATCCAAACATGTATGCTTAATCAAATTCATATTCTCGTTATTGATGCAGAAACCGGAATTACACCTGAAATTGGTGAAATCATTGTTACCATGGATATGTTTAAACAATATTATCATAAAATACCCTATGCGGTAATTGGAAATATCAATTCTCAAAATGAATGGAAATTGCCGGAAATCAAAAAGAAGTTTAAGAAATTTATCGCTGCAACATCCCTTAAGAGAACTCCTATTATGGAGATAAAAACCAAGCAAGATTACGAGAATTTGAAAACAATTATCGCCAAGTTAGCCAAAGAAAATCCTCCTAAAAAGATTGATTACGGAAAAGTTCTCATTGATCATGCCTTCATGGTAAAAGGAATAGGGGCAGTAGTTTTAGGTTTAGTACAGGGCAAGATCGAGGCGGGTGAGATGTATGAATTACTCCCTTACGAAGGGAAGGCAAAGAAAACCATCCTCAGATCGATCCAGAAACATGATCGGGACTTTAAAGTTTCGTATCCCGGGGATCGTGTTGGTTTGGCATTGAAAGGAGTCAAAAGTGATTTTATCGACCGCAACACGGTATTTGCCGAACCGGAAATTTATGAATTGACGCATGAGGCTAAGATCGAATTAAATGTTTCTTCTTTCTACAAACCCCAGGATGGTACAATTGGTCCGGAAAATACCATTTCCTATCATATAATAAGTAATTTGGGCATAACACCTGTAAAATTAGTGGAGGGAGAACAAATATCCCGGGGAAAAAGTGGAAATGTCACAATTCAGTTAGATAAACCATTAGCACGTGATAATGATGGATTAAGGGGAATTGTGACTTATTTTGAACCTTTCGAAGGTAGATTACGAGTAGTTGGCTATTTTAAGCAATATGAATAAATTATCCCTTTTTTTATTCCCTTCTGAAAAAGATACGGTTTCCGTATTCAATAACCACAACGTTATCTTGTCTCCTTAATCGTTTGAGTATTTTCCCAATCTTATTACTCTTTTTCTTATTATTTTTTATGAGGGCATATTTTTCTTCAAGAAACTTGGTAATATCTTGGTCATTCATGGGATGTCTGGAGATAATATTCATAATGGCTTGGAATGGGTCTTTTTCGATTGAATTAAATTCTGCTTTAGGCAAGTAATCTATACTTTTTGCATGAAATATCTTCTTGGCATATTTGACCGATTTTTTATCTGGAATCTTGACCCAATCCTCTGCCGGGGGCCGAACGGGCGTATTCACAAATATTCTCTGAAATTTTATGCCCTCAAGCTTTTCCGCGATTTTTTGAATTGCTTCACGGGAATCATTTAATTCATTCACCAACATGACTTCTAAATATAAAATTCCTTGAAAGTGTTGGCTAAACTTTCGTAATGCGTTTAATTTATCCTTATAAGTTAGATTCTTTAAGGGTCTGTTTATCTCTTTATGGCTCTTCTCATTCCACGAATCAAAATTTAGCATTACTATATCAAATTTTAAAAATGCATTATAAACATCGAGATCGGGGAGAAGTGCTCCATTTGAGATAATTGCAACCGGTTTCTCTTGCATTTGTTTTATATTAGCCACTAATTCTTCTAATCTCGAATACAAAGAAGGATCCCCATCTCCTACTATCGTGATCACATCATAATCTTCCGGTTGAATTGAATCGAGATAAGTTCTTAATTCCCTTAATATGTCTTCTAGCGGAAAAAATTCCTGCCTCTCTCGAATATATTTTGTAGTTCTCCCCAATTGACAATATACGCAAGAATAGTTACAAGACTTTCGTGGGATGGGGCTGATTCCGAGAGAATGTCCCAATCTTCTTGAGGGTACTATTCCAAATACGATACTCTGTGTTTTGCCTTCGGTCTTTTCGTGATTACCATTTGGATAATTCATTTTATGTCAGATCTTTACTTCCTATTGCTTACTGAATTTTGAAATTAACATAAAGAAATTTTTTGTATAACTAATATTTCCTAATTAGCTATATCTAACTAATAAAAATAGGAATGAAAGAAATAAAAATCATTTCTTTTGTATTGCCATCCTAAGCAAACTTTTTTTGCTAGGCTACCTAAAAGTATCTTAGTGGGAAAAATGAGTCGTGTTGCAGAAAAAGAACGAAAGACCAAGGAAACCCAAATCAAGGTAAAGATCGATTTAGATAAAAAAGGTTCAAAAATATCTACTACCAACAACTTTATGGACCACATGCTTGAACTATTGGCAAGGCATGCGGATATCCTTTTAGAAGTAGAGGCTAATGGGGATCTTAAACACCACTTGATTGAAGATATTGCGATTGTATTGGGGAATGTCTTGGAGGAATCCCTCGTGGATAAAGTAGGGATTGAGAGGTACGGCTCCTATTATATTCCCATGGATGAAACATTAGGTTTTTGTGCATTGGATCTGTCGGGAAGGCCCTATTTCGTTTTGGATTTAGGCTTTAAGGGAGATATGATTGAAGATTGTGCAACCGAGGATCTTATCCACTTCTTTGAATCTTTGGCTCTCAATGGAAGAATAAATTTGCATTTGCGTACCGAATATGGCCGAAATGACCATCACAAGGCTGAGGCTGCGTTTAAGGCATTTGCTCATGCCTTGAAAATGGCAATATCAATAACAAGCGATGAATTGCTTAGTACAAAAGGAAAGTTGGCATAAAAAATAAGTGTTTGAACAATGCATAAAAAATCTTCCCTCTTTTCAAAAATCAGCAGAAGTTGAAAATTCTTTTTTGTATTTATTTTTCTATTCCTTATTTTTGGGATTTCTCGTTCTGCTTTAGCCGCAGAAAATACGGTCGATCCCGAAGATACTATCTCCATTCAGTATTTCATTGACCGAAACTGCGATTCTTGTCTTGAAAAGGAACAATGGTTTTTGGAACTTCAAGAAGAAAATCCATCTATGAATATTAGCATTATTGAAGTGATTTTCACCGGGGATAACTCTAACTATACAGAAGTTTTTGATTATACCGAATCCTTGGGCTTAGGTAGGCTTCTTCCCCCTAGTGCCATATTTTTTAAAGGTCCTTGTATGGTTTCTCTCCATGGTAGACTAAACTTTACTCGCAACAATTTTGACACTATTGTAAATGTACTTGAAACTTTGGCGGGAGAATGTCCTGATTGGGAAGAGATCATGGCGCAAGAGGAATTCACAGTTGGTGTTGCTTTTATTTCTGGTATCGTTTCCGGTTTTTCTCCTTGTGTCATATTGATTACGAGTTTTGTGTCCTCCACACTTATGGTTAAAACCAGTAAAAAAAAGCTGGCTCTCTTGTTTTCCGGTTTCCTTTTAGGGATCCTTCTCATGTACATTCTTCTCACAATTGCATTAATCTCTACCTTTGGTGCATTGGCGGAAGGATTTTTCAGTTTAACTATTAGATTAATTTTTGCCGTATTAATGGCCATTTTAGGGCTTTGGTATGTGTTAGATGCCTTTAATGAAGAAAGCAAGCTCTTCAAAACACCTGAATCATTAAAATCAATCTTTGCTAAAATTGCAAAGAAAGGAACATTCTTCTCTTCATTCGTACTGGGATTTGTATTCTCCTTTTTAAAACTTCCTTGTGTGGGAGGTATTATGAGCGCGCTCATCTATAGTGTCGCAGAAAATCCCGTTCAATATACGGGACATTTAATTATTTTCTATATTGGGTTGTTGCTTCCTCTCATCATCTTGATGATTTTACTGGCTAGGGGGTTGCAAAAAGAAAAGGTTGATGAAATCAGGAAGAAATATCGCCCATTGATTAGATATATTTCGGGGATATTAATATTAGGCTTAACCCTATATGCAATCTGGGATCTTATCACCTTTTCAAAAATTTATTTGCTTGTTCCATTATTATGTGTTGTGATAATTCCCCTTTTGAAAAAGAGAAACGAGCTAAAGAGTAAATTCATTTCCCACAGGAAAGCATAACGGAAAAAACACCATTTTTTTAATTAATAAACAATACTACAAATGCATGTAGTATATTATTTATAATATGAAAAAAATTGTATTTTCAAGATTTAGATTTTTATTTCAGAGCTACAATATTTCAGAACTACAATATTTCAGAACTACAGAATTTCAGAATAGAGATGAGATCCAAATATGATAAAAGATCAGTCCTCGGAACGTGTAACGCGTAAATCAGCCGGATTCTTTCGATTTTTAGATTTCTTTCAATCCACCCCCTTTCTAATATTATTATTTATTGGTTTAACTTTTGGCGTAGGCTTTATCGCCATGCTACTTAATATTAATGAAAATGCCGGTGTTTGGGATTGGAAACTGTTTTTACGGGATGTGGCAATCTTTTCCATAATACTTAGCAGCGGAATTGCAGCGTGTGTGTTATTTAGAGAGAAAACGCCATTTTTTAACTTTAGGATGGCCACATTAATGAACTCATTCGGGACGGGGATGTTTGCCTTCTCATACTTGCTTGGAAATTTTATTGATTACTTTTTGAATGAGGGACAACATTTTGTAGAAACCTTCTTTATGATCGGCTCTCTTATCTCGTATATTGTGCTATTCGTAATCTTCTTTTCGTTTACAAGCATAGGTCAGCCTTGGTATATTCTACTGGCTCTTGTCCAGCCCTCTGTTGGGATACTCATATATTCATTCTTTTCTGCCCAACTCACCTTTATCTTTTTAACAAAAGCAGTTATATTCTTTGTCATTTCCGCGTTAGTTTTTGCTGCAATATACGGGCCACTTATGGCACATGTATCTATTCCCTATCGAAAAAGATTTCCGGGTGTGGGAGGGTATAAATTTCTCCGGGCATTTGTAGAATCGCTTCTACTTGAAAACCGCGATGAAGCAATTGAAAGGTTTTTTGAAGAATTCAGCGAAGAAAGGAATTTGGTTTTGGATTATGTTATTTTCAAAGATAAGGAATCCGACAAAGTAAAAGGTCTTTTTGTCATTCCAAATACCCATTTTGGTCCGTTTAAGACATGTGGGTCGGCAGCTCTTCCTGAAAAAATATATAAAAAATTTAAAAGTATTCCGGGCCTTACGGTATTTCACACCACCAGCACACATGCCAGTAATTTCTCCACCAACCAATTTAATTCTATGGTTATTTCCCAAATCAAGGATGATCTTGAGCATGTGAATTTTTCTCAAGATTCCAAATCCTCCAAATTTATCCGCCTCATAAAGAAAAGGAGCAAACTTTTAGGTATTTTATTTGCGGACACCCCCTTTCTTATGTTTACCCAACATCCTTTTCCTACTGATGATATAGAGGAGGAAGTTGGTGAGAAAATTAAAAAGATTGGGAAGAAGGCAGGTTTTAAGGAGTCAATTGTGATAGATTGTCATAATTCTCTTATTGGTGATGAGGTTCTAATCCAAAAAGAATCGGAAGAGGCGATCGAGATGGAAAATATTACCAATGAATTTCTTAAACTTTTTGATAAAGACTCTCAGAAAACCGCTGATCAAACATTGGAGCAAAACCAAAGGAATATCAAGAAAGGAAAACGCGTTCCTAAAAAATATGAGACCATATATTATGGTACTGCAAAAGATGAGGCTGAAGACATTCCTATCTCATGGGGGATAGGAACGGGGGGAATAATAGTTCATCTTTTTAGAATCGGTAATCAAGATACTGCTCTAGTTCATATTGATGCCAATAACGCGCTCACCAAGGTTAGGCCGGCCATTATTAATCTAGGCGAAAATCAAGGGGTTGAACGGGTTGAATTAAGTACATCAGATACTCATGCGGTGGTACGAATTCTATCCGCACAGGGTTATTATCCTTTAGGTACTAAGGTATCAGAGAAGGATTTGGTAAAAAGAATCACTCCTTTAATCAAGAAAGCCAAGAAAAACCTATCGCAAGTTAAAGTGGCCACTTTTCATTCTAAAACCCCAGGATATAGGTTTTGGAAGGACCTTAGTTATTTTGAACTTATTATCGAAACTATAGAAAGAGCGGTGAGTGTATCCAAATTCCTTCTTACTATTGGCCTAATCTTTCCGGGAATAATTACCTTGCTCTTAACACTCTTTTGGCTTGGCTAACTAATTTCATTTTTTTCTTTACCTCTTTTAACTACTACAAACTAGATTTACCATTACTTGATTTTTAAGCAAAAACCTTTCATATTATTCTTTTTTTCTATTTTTATGGAGAATAAAATTCAAATTAAACAGACACACGATGAAATTAATTTTATTTATAATACCAATCATGTACGGATTTTTTCCTCTCAAGAAAAGCTTTATTATTCTATAGGTGTTGGCAATGATAACCTCACTCATTGTACAAGTGCTCTCCTCTTCCAAGATGGCAAGAAGGTTCAACCGATATTTCCCAAAATTACGAAAAAAGATGAGGTGTTTAATGCACACGAAGAATTTTCTGATACTCTCGGCAGGGGTTTGAAGCTTTCCTTGTTGGTTTCCTTTGGTCCCTATCGGGAAAAGATGATTTCGGGTAAATTAATATTTAAAATCTATACTCAAATTAAAGGAAATATCGGTTCTGCTCTTCAAAATTTTCCTTACATCAGTGTTCAGATTCAATTAAAAAATGCCCCTAAAGAATTAAGAAGTGCGAATTTATACGGATATGCACCCCTCTATATGAAAGATATGGGGAAAATTAATTTACAAGGTTCAGAACCAACCCATAGTCCTAAAGATATCACGTTTTATTCTAACGGCTATCAATCTTGGTCATTAAATCATCTCTATGGGTATAAGGATAAGTTTAGATCCTGCATCTCAAAGATTGGTAGAATTAACATGGAAAACCAAGATTATCTCTTAGATGGGAGGTATCAAAGTGAATATCACTCAGTAATATCGAATAAGAAAAATCAACATTCCGTGATCCTCAGTTTTCTCACGCTTCAAGACCAATTTTCACGGGTTTTAATGGATCGAATTGGCTATGATTGTCGCATTAACTGGTTATGTGCCTATTCCCAAACCGATGGTATCGCATTAAAAAAATTAAATGAAGGATTGGAACAATCTGAAGTTTTGATGATTTCGCTTACTAACAAACCGGTAGCATACGAGGTATTAAGAAATCATTCTAAATTTGCAGGTGAAATGGCCAACATCAAATTGGATCCTCATGTTCTAGCAGGCTGGTGCTCTTGGTACTATTATTATACCAAAATAGATGAAGGGAATATGTTGAAAAACTTAAACTATTTTGAAAAACATGAAGATATTCCCATAGATCTTATCCAGTTAGATGATGGCTATCAAACATGTATTAGCGATTGGGGGATTGATGAACCCTATACTTTTAATGATAAGTTTCCCCAAGGTCTTCCTTGGTTGGTGGACAAAATCCATGATGCAAAATTCAAATCGGGTCTTTGGGTTGCCCCATTTTTCACTACAAAAGAGGCTAATCTATTTCAAACCCATAAAAATTGGCCATTGAAAAATACTAAGGGAAAATATGTAAAAACTTCTTTTAATTGGGGTGCGTTTCAATATGGCTTGGACACCAGTAAAAATGAGGTGCAAAAGTATCTCTACGATCTTTCCAACACAATTGGTGATAAATGGGATTTTGACTTTTTAAAAATTGATTTTCTTTTTGCTTCTTCCGCGAAAAAGGCAGTATATAAGGGCAAAACCTTATCCCGTGCCCAAGCAATTTATCAAGGTGTTAAAAAGATTCGGGAGGGATTAGGGTCTCAAAGAACTCTGCTAGGTTGCGGTGCACCTCTCGGCCCTTGCGTTGGTTTGGTTGATGTGATGAGGATCGGGTGCGACACTTCTGCGTTGTGGGGCATCTTTGAGGGATTTACCCGGAAATACTTAAACCTTGTTATCCCTGCATTGAAACCAGCTCTTCTAGCAACTATCCAGAGATCTTATATGCATTATACCTTATGGATAAATGATCCGGATTGTGTGGTGGTAAGACGCAACCGTTCTAAACTCAGCTTGGATGAAATAAAGCTACAGCTGACAGTATTCGGTCTTAGTGGGGGACAAATTCTAATCTCTGATGATGAAACTAAAGTAGAACAAGACAGAATCTCCCTTTTAAAACGAATCTTACCTGCCAATTCTCCCAAACACGCTAAAAGGGAAAATTTAAATAATGAAAGTAAAGATAAAAAGGAATCCACCAAAAAGGAATCAACCAAAAAGGATTCTAAAAAGGTGCCCGAGGGAAATTCAAATAGAATCTTACCAATGGCTATGGAGGAAAAATTCTATTCTGCCGTGCCTCTAGATCTCTTTACAGAAAGACTACCAACCATTTATTCAAAAACTATCGAAATCGGTGAAAAAACTCACTTCCTAACTGCAGTTATTAATTGGGACCGAAAAGCCCGATCGAGAACCATTCAATTGAGAGATTTATGTCAATATAAAGAAATTGAGGGTTTTTCTAATGATCAGCAATTTTTCGTGTTTGATTATTGGGAAGAAAATGCTCTTGGCTTCTATACTTTGGATAATTTTATTCACTTGGAGGATATACCCAAACATGGATGCCGATATTTAAACATTGTCCCATTGGATGGTTATAGACCTGACTCTGATAATAAGACACCTCTGTTCATCGCATCAAACCATCATATATTACAAGGATTAGTTGAAATCAAGGAATTGATTAAGGGAAAGTCAAAATTGGAGATTATGGTCGGGCTTCCAGGTAAAAGAACGGGGAGCTTTTATTTCCTAATCGGGAATAGTCAAAAAGTTTCTGGGATAATTAAAGATCATGATTCTACAGAAAAGGGCGACCAGAAGAAACCATCATCAAAATTACAGGTTTCATATATCGAAAAAGATATTTACAAACTAGCTAAAATTAATTTTGAGATGAAAGAAAGGCAAAAATTAGTTATCAAGTTCTGAAATTCACACAAACTTTTTTTTATCAAAATGCGAGAGAATTTCTCCATCTTCCTCATAGTAATCTCAAAGAATGAAATATCTTGGATCAATCCCAAAAACCATCCAATAATACTGGAATGGAAACGAAATCTGCATAAAAT
>CAZEPC010000137.1:0-10804 GCA_964513765.1 uncultured archaeon | reverse complement strand
GTCCGTGAATTACTAAGTAAAGCAATGCTTGAAGCATTGTAGCTCGGATATACTCGTTATATTCGGAATTTTCAATGATCTCTTTAACAGGTTCAAGATTTTCATCATAAACCGACCCAATCACTGCAGGGAAATTTTCGATGAGCAAATCTGTCCCCAATGCATCAATATCACTCGTGGGTGATTGAAATAACTGAATGATCAAGGGAAATGCTTTTTTTATCCGATATTTTGCAAGGAAAAAGAAAGCATATATGTGCCCTAGATAGTCCGGTATTTCTTTACATTTTTTTAATAGAACCTTCGGTTCTCCAATCAGCTTTAAGAATTCTGGGATAATTTTCTCTTTTTGTGCATTCGCAGCGATTATGGCTTGGTGAGGAAACCGACTTGGTGGGGCTTCCAAAATTTTAAGGATCCCGGGGATGTCCATGCCCTTGTCCTTGTCTTCCTTGGCAGTCATTTTTATCATGTCATTAGAATACATGATTTCTTTAATTTATTTTCGGGGCGGTTCTTGGAATCAAGTTCATCTTGGATTTTTTCGATGAGGGTGCATGAACTTCGTTCCAGTTTTTGTGAAAATTTTTCTATTTCCTTTCTTTTAATTTCCACTCCCATACACGGGGATTGAAATCAGTGGTTTTGTAGAAGAGGATTGAAAAAAAAAAATTGAAATACAAAGTGAAATATAAAATGAAGTACACCAAACCCTTACATTTTTTTCAAAACGTTCATAATTTTAGGTAGATCTTTTTCAGGATAAGATAAATACGAAAAAAAAAGTGATTAACATGGATAAAAAAATAAGAATTGGATTGATTATGGTGATGGCAATGATTATTTCATTGGTTTTACCATTATCAACCCAAAATTCGAACGATCAAAATTCACAATCACCAAATCCATCAACTTTCAATTATGACACAACCGATGGAAATGTGAATGTAGATGTTGATAGTATATACGAAACCGTTGAATCTCAATTCGATAGTACGAGCATTGATATCGGATCGAATTGGAATTTAAATCAAATTGATTGCGAAATGACTGGATTGAATGATACATCGTCATTAATATGGCAACGAGGTATTTCATCAATTTCATTTGAGAAAGTTTATTCAGACACAGACGAATACTTGGCATCTCAATTTATGTTCAATTATGATGTATATTTAGATAATATTACCATATTAATTGATGATATGGGATCTACAAAAGAAACAAGAGAAACACTTGATTGGTTTAATTCTTCTGTAACGGTTGGAATACAAGACGATACTTCTGAAAATCCTAGTGGGAATTGGATCGTTTCAGACACTATTAATAATACAATTTGGAATGCCACAACCAACAACCCTACTGGTGAACAAACTATAAATGATTTTTTGAAAGAAAAAATTGATAATGATATTACCAATATTCAATTACCTAACACTACTCTTACATTACTAGTAAATGATGAATTTAAAAAAAATACTAAATATTGGTTTGTAATTGAATCTCCATCATCTGCTTATTCTGCCAGTATTGGATTTGGTTTTGGTCAAGATGGTTCTACAATAGATAAACAATCTATAGATGGCGGATCATCTTGGAGCACTTACAATGGCGACATGTTTCTTGATATTGAATATCAAGGACGCGATATGCCACCAACATATCGAGATATAAAGATTGACGAAGAACCAGTTGGATCGAATGGATTATGTTCAATTCTAGGTGATTTTGATACTTCACATAGTCACGCGCTAGATATTACTTCAAATGTTTCCACGAGCAATCTAGAATGGAATTTAGTTTCGAATGTCTCAGCAACTCGAACACGAATGTTTAATCAAATCTCTATGGATTACGATGTTGTTGATGACGGTCAAGTCACTTGGAATGCTACTGATGCAATTACAAAAACATCTGCATCAGGAACGATTTTATCACACACTATGAGTTTAAATACACCAAGCGGATGGTCAAGCGTTACTTTAGATAGTACTGCTGACACTGGCGACGTATGGGACATGACAACAATGACAAGCCCTTTTGATCTCACAGCACAATCAAGCGACATCATCACGGCAATGACCATCAACGATAACAATGTGGACGAAGGCTCCGCCATCACTGGTTCTCTAACTGCATCTCAAACCACGAATTGCGACGTAAAACTCTTAGATTCAAGTGATTCAATTGTTTCATCGCACAACGGCATTAAAACCGACGATCCCTTTTCATTGGATACCACAGGCTTAAGCGAAGGCTATTACAAGATTTACGCCATCGCGGAAGACGGCGCGAACGGACACATCGGATTTGAAGAGAACAACACATGGGTGTATATTAATGCACAAGAAGAACCTACAACCGTTGATTACGGCGACGCAGAACTTGCGTTCACATTCGACAACGGCGATAAGATAAACAATCTCGAATGGGTGAGAATTGAAAACAGCACGTGGGATAACACGTATTACTCTGAATCTGATGGAAACTTTACAATTACCGATTTGGAATACGGAACTTACGATGTAGTTATTCGCTATGATGGTCAAACTTATCTATTGGAAGAAGTGACAATCACAATTGACAATGATGTGGTTTATGCCACCGTAAATAGCGGTATTGATGCATCTACAACGAGTGATGGAACCACAAATGGAACTAACGATGGTGGAGATGAATCTGAAAGCCCTTCAAATGTTGGAATTAATGGATTTCCAATATGGATGGTTGGTGTAATGAGTGTTGCTGCGATCACGGTAATCGTTAAAAGAAAGAAGTAACTTTCTTTTTACTCTCAATTTTTTTTTGAAATTATCAACTTTACGGGGCCCAAAATAAAAAGTGGCGGAA
This sequence comes from uncultured archaeon, assembly GCA_964513765.1. Classification (GTDB taxonomy): domain Archaea; phylum Asgardarchaeota; class Lokiarchaeia; order Sigyniarchaeales; family Promethearchaeaceae; genus CAZEPC01. The sequence goes on along the minus strand of CAZEPC010000137.1, from coordinate 7,954 downwards.
ATATTAAGCAAGCCGAATTGGATGGCGGATGGAGATTTTGGATTATTAAAGGAAATTTTTGAATTAGATTCTCTTAAAGAATTGTATGATGAATATAATGAGGTTTTCAACTATTATGATGATTTTTATAATAAATATTTGAATTTCTTTTAAAGCCTCGCGATAAGAGCTATTGCTCACATTTCTAAGTTATTAAAGGAGAGGGGCGGATCTGGGAATGGAAGCTTTTAACGAGATACGGGGTGAGTTTAACTCTCACGCCATTTTTTTCGCTCATTTGTATCCATCAAGAAATACTTATTTCTGCCATTTCTGCCCGACAAAACCCCGAAAAACCCCGAAAAACCCCAATAAATCCCCAAAATATCCAACTCGTAAATACTCTAAAGCGATTATAAGTTGAAAAATGATCGAAAAGTTCTAAGATCTCCCAATCAAAAAAGCCGGCTAACATTTGGGAAGGAAATTACTCATACTCATGGTTCAATGGAAGTTTTTTGAGTAATAATAATTAAAATTATCCCCTAATCCATACCCAAATTGAAGTGCTCTGTCCTTGATCTTTTCGCAACGGGACTGATTTGATTCTTCCAAATTTTCTCTGACGATTATTTTAATTGCTCTTTCATAGGCGGTTGGCAGCCAATCATAAAACTTGTGGCTAACCAACAGTTTGATTTAATTTTCAATGTCCGGCATCTGTGAAAAAGGAATTGAATACAAAATCGATACAATCGAATCGTTCCAGAAGGCCCTGGAAATTTACCCGGATTTTACCAAAGTATTGATAAATTTGGGAAAAGTGTATAAAAAAATGGGGAAGTATGAAAATGCAATCCAATCCTATCAAAAAGTATTAAAATTAAAACCACGCCACGAAAAAACATGGTTATATCTGGGCAAAGTCTATTTACATGTTTTCAAGTTAGATGAGGCCCACGACTGTATCAACCACGCTTTAGACATTAACCTTGAATTTATAAGGGAAAAATTCAGCAGACCGATCAAAGATTCCGACTTGAAAATGATGCTGTAGACCTGTTTCCTTATTGTAGTTCAAACGCCCCATAGTAGTTCAAACTATTCCCCATCTTAAATCAATTTTTCCTCATCAAATTCAATTTTGGTAATTCAATATTTATATATGAAGGGTGTATACCGATTTCTTTTGCTTTTGTATAAATGAGAATAAACCGAATCAATTCTCAATTCTTTGATATAAGTGCAATGTTGTTACCAGATTTCCGACCCACATTCGAGGCTTTCGCTGCAAAAACTTAGAGCCCCATGTAATGGTAAGGAAAATTATTATCGCGTAATCAATGATGTTTTAATTTTCCGAAATTTTTTCTTTTTCATGAGTGATACTTTCGACTTGCAACGCTTTATAAAATTAAGTAGCAGAGAAATCCCTACTTATATTTCTGATTTAAAAGATAAACAACTTTCATCTAAGAAAATTAAACTTATAAAATATATAATTTCACTTTATTTGAAAGAATATCAAAAATTTAACAGCAATAAGTTTCTAAGAAATAAATTTAACCCCAATTTTTCTGATGTATTTATTTCACAATTACTTCCAGAAAAATTGAAAAAAATAGCACCCCGGAACTTTAAAATAATTTTGAACAACTTTATCCATCATCTTCGCCTTCAAAGAGTCCTTGATTATTCTTTGAATAAAAACATAATAGAAAATCATTCATATGATAATTCCGATAATTCCTCAAATGACTATTATAGGTATTTATCGAAATATGATTTAAGTGTGGATAAAGTTGAAGCACTTCGTACCAAGCAAATTATTAAAAAGATTCGGAGACTGGGAATTGATTTTAAGAAGAGAGAATTCATTTCCGATACGCATAAATATTTCAATACGGAAGAGATTTATGATCATTGGATCTCTCATTTTTCCCTTTCACTTGAAGGGAGAGAACATGATTTTCTTTATTATGCGGTGAGGGTTCTTTGGGACCGAATATCCCCAAAAGCAGTTAATTTCGATAAATTGGAAACGCAGATAGAGATTGGCTTCCGTTACTTCAGGAAAAATAAGTATAAAGAAGCAAGCTTAATGTGGATGGATTGTTGGGAATTGTTAAAAAAAAAAGCCACAATTGAAACAAGAGATATCGATAGAATTATATATGCACTGGGATATCATCAGATGGAATTTGAATTTTGGTGTCAAAATTTCTTGATGGCAATGAATAACTCTAGATATTTCGAAGAAAGCATAACCATTGGAAGGGAAATTATTCAATATTTTTCAGAATTAAGTACCTGGTTTATTTCAACTATTAAAACATACATTGCAGACGCTTTTTTTGCACAAAATAAAATTGAAGAGGGTGAGAGAAATTATTCCTCGATTGTTACCGATTATCCAAATGATGGATGGGGGTACATCGATTGGGCTAATAAATATGCAGATTTTCGTAATGATTATTTTAACGCAGAAAAAGCATATCGGTTATACAATAAAGCAAAAAAAATCATCAATCCATCTGAACACGATATCGTTGAAGAAAGACTTATGGATTTGAAAATTCATGAACAGATGAATGAATTAAAACATGATCTCCTTAATGGGTTTAAGACTTATTACGAAGAAACATCAAAGAATGAAAAAGAAATCGAAAAATTGTTAAAACATGTAGAAACCTTCTTGGGACATTCACTTTTTCAAAACCGCGGTTACCTCGAGGATTTAATTGATGAGAAGATATTGAATGCTGATTTTCTGGTGCGTTTCCTTGGGGAGTGGTCTATATCTCATGAGATTGTTAAAACAAGAGAAGAATTGAGGAAATTATTGGAAGCCACGAAAGAATTTATGTATTTTCTCCTATCATCTTTTGATGGCTACACTGAAGAGGAAATTGAAGAGATTAAAAGCGTTCTTAATTCTCAAGGCTTTTTTATGGATCAATTTAAAAAATTTCGTGAATACATGCATTACAAGGAAGCCATATTTGAGCGATACAAAAATACCAAAGACATCAAACATCTCGAAAATTATAATAAGATGTTAAGAAGCGGTAATGATAAAACTAAAAGAAACATTCAAGAGAATAAAAAACACCCACAAGATATTACAATAAGAACACTGGATGAATGGAAACCACAATTCTCAGACTGGAAAAAGTGGCATGTAGAACACAAAGACTAAAAACCTAATCAGACAGAACTGAAGTTCTAATGCAAACATAGAGGAACAAGAAGGCTCAAATGGAAACATAGAGGAACAAGAAGGCTCAAATGGAAACATAGAGGAACAAAAAAATGGAATGGATAGAGATAAAACGGAAATTGGCAGAAAAAAGTAAAGCAGAATTATTAGATCTGCTAATATAAGTCATATCAACTAATCCGTGAGAAAAAGCGGCTTGAATCTCATTTAATAATCTCTTTTCTGCAAGAAGACCGGCGATTTTCACCAAAATGCACCATACCTGAGATCTTTGATTAATCCCTCCTTAGATATTTGGGAGATGTACTCTTCGAACTCACTTTGGGTCATAATGTTCATATCAATCATAATACGGGATTTTTAATGTTCTATATCTTTTTCCAGTATCAGTAAATAATTAAAGTAAGATCAAGAAAACGTAAAGCTTACAGGGGTGCAATTCTTCTTGTAACTTATGGCCGTAAATACAAAACCCGGATCGGCATTCATACCAAATGCTGCTGAGGATGAGATTACTTACCTCTTGTACCTGCGGAAAGAGATTCTCAAAGCATAAAAAGAAACTCTTGAAGGAAAACTCTATTCCGATAAGAATATGAACTTAAACCAAGTTTAAACTCGCCGTTATTAGTGACCTCAGTGCAATAACAATCAAGAAAAATAGCACAATCATCCTAAATTTCGGCACGGATATTTTTTCCGTAATCCGAAATCCAATATTTGCCGCAAGAAAGATGAGGGGAATTCCTCCAAGCCAAAACCAGAACAAATCCGTTGGAAACAAACCTTTTATTAAGTAGGTTGTCACCACTGTGATGCTCATGATATTACTTAATACTGCAAAATTGGCAATAAAGGATTTTTTTGTATGGCCACGAGCATCTAACACCATCACACTTACTGGTCCTGCAGCCCCGATCAACCCGGATAAAAATCCATATGTAAAATACCCCCCCGTAATGATCCCCCCGTTCAGATCCTTTAGCTCCGATTTCGCCATCGTTGTAGGAGTCTTTTCAGACCTAACTTTTTTATCATGTTTTTCGAGATCTGATTCACTTGGGGCTTCAAGAAGAGGAACGTTTCTTCCCGAGTGTGTTTTTTCTTTCACCATAGATCTCACCTTCGAAATTACATAGATGATGATAAACACACTGAATAGGATTTGCACGATGGATAAATCCGAAGATATCAGCAATAAGGCGCCTAATACGCCTCCAACAACAGTGCCTGGCGCACCCCACTTGAAATAGGGGCGATCTATATATTGACGGTATTTAATGGCGTTAAAAAATCCTCCAAGGATATTCCAGAAGGCAGACAACACAATCGTGGTTTGAATATCAACGAACAATGATGTTAAGCTAACAAATATTAAAGCATTCCCAAATCCTATCATCGCATTAATTGAACTGGAAAGAATGAGAATGAGTAAGATGTAAATTCCGTGTTCCATTATTTGTGCCCTCATTTAGTTCAATCATGGAAAATATATCATGTTTTCGATAGGCAAAATCGTAAAATATTTATTACACATTGGGTATGCTAAACTATGAACACGCTCAAACTAAAAATGCACATAAAACCATCGTTACGCTCAAGCGTTCTTATTTTAACAATAATTCTCTGCACAATGGGAACGTTGAGCACAGCAATCACCTCTCAATGTGAAGAAAGTGAAAAATACAATTTTGAAGGGCGAGACACCATGGGAAAACTAGATTCACAAAAAGCGCAAATAGACCCTCTATCCCCTCTATCGGCACAATCTTCTTCTTGGCAAGAAACTCTTTCAGGGTACAATGATTATTACTTGCTCGAGAGGTTCAACATTGACTCCCAAAACAACACATATATTATGGCGAAAAAAGGGTCAGATTACAATAGAGACATCGAAGTTATCAAAATTAACCAAAACGGCGATAAGGAATGGCAGAACACTTACGGCAATTACGACTACAACGAAACTGTGGGAAAATCGTACGTAGACGGTGAGGGTACCCTTTATTTTGCGGGCACAATGTATTCCGAGGAAAATTATAGGAACGATCAAGTTTATTTCCGATCTATCAATACAGATGGGGATCTCGTCCAAGATCTCACGATATCCCAAAATGCAAATCTCACATTTTTCGATTTTGAAGTGACAGTTGATTACATAGGTATTTCCTACCAATCCGAAAATCAATACGGACGAAAGGGATTTGGATACGATGTCTACGATCACAACACAGAGAGTAATCTTTATTCTTTGTTCGACACCGGAGGAAACAGCGCTGATTTTTACGATCTTGTGCTTGAAGATTTCATAAAGTTGGAAGACCAGTCTTTTATTGCCGTTGTGAGTTCAGAAAGTTATATGGAAACTGAATCCTCCTATATCCAATCTTTTCGGCGGGCTGAATCCTTTACCACAAACCAACAATGTAACATCATAGGAAATATGGATGGAATCAAGGATTTTGATGTTGGGGATGTACTTTCGACGAAAATGGGAGAAATCCTCTATAGCGTGGCATATAACGACAGTACAAACATGCGATTTGACTTTCTCATACAAAGAAACGTAATTGGCCAATTCGATTGTAGTCAAGAAGGGGGAATGGCGCCGGACAGTCTTTTTAGTTACAATGCATATGACATCGACGTGAAAGAAATGACAACTAACGATCTCGGAAAGTCATTGGTGGTTTTTGAATCCAAAGAATCTCAAGGAGCTAATTGGGATTTGCATTACGTTATATACGATTCAATAACGCAAAATGTTTTCCATAAATCGATCCAAGGAAGCGCGGACACGAATGTGGGTGCAAAAAATGCGGTCATATCTCCCGAGGGTACGGTTGTGGTGACATACGCAAAGCATAATTTTACAGAAAAGAGAGCGAGGTTCGGTGTTGAATATAATTTTACCCAAGGCTCTACGGAAAGAACTTGGAGTTACCTAAGTCCCGAATATGAAACCCATTGGCTGGGTCTTTCTCACATCAGAGTCTCCGAACAAGGTGAATTATACTTAGCCGGCACTGTGGAAAACCAATCCTTTGTGTATGCATATGAAAAAGGGGGCAGTGAAATTTTTAACGTTATGAAAGGTAGCAACACTAACCCATTTGCTGCAAGCGGCCAATTCTTCACCAACGGATATTCCATGTTATATGGATATTCAGGCGATTACACAGAAAGAAACGGGGAATATTACATTTTCGACGAGCAGGGTAATCAAATCGATAACCGGATGTGGCAATCATACGAAAACGAAAGTTTCGTATTCGGCTATGGTGCGGCGAATAGTATCATGGTAATAGGAACATCCAAGGATGACGTAACTTCAACAAACGAGGAGATATTCGTGGAGAAGGCCGAAAAAACATACAACATAGATCACACTTACGGCATGTACAGAGGCAATTACCGGAAGCCCACTCGGCTCATAGATATTGATTATGAAATTCACGGGGAATTCGTCGAACGATGTGCGGATCTCGTCACTCAGGGTACAGGTACCAAGGAGGACCCGTACGTGATTAAAGATCGATTATTCACCGTGTCTAAACTAAACGCGTCTGCAAACTTTGCAGTGCGAGTTGCCAACATGTACAACCAAGAATTTTACCGATTTGAAAACAACAAGATAACCGGAATTACTCAAAAGGATGATAATTCGGCAGCCTTGATACTCGAAAACACCAGATCTGTTGTGGTTTCAAATAACGTGATTGATAACAACTCCGTGGACGCGATGCACTTGATCAATATGAATGAGGTAAATGTAAGTTACAATCGCGTTTCCAACAACCAAGATGGGATTGTATTAATGGGTATTGATTCCGGGCAGATCCACGATAACAAAGTCTATAACAACTCTAGACACGGTTTGTTGGGCACAAATATCGAAGATCAAGTTTCCGACTACAACGAGATTTACGACAACCAAATCACCGAAAATGGAGGATATGGAATAATTTTCAAAAGCGGAAACGACAATTCAATACACGACAATTTGGTTTGTTTGAACAAAGCTGGAGGGATCGCTGTACCGTTATTCTCGGAAAACGATCTATACAACAACGAATGCGGTGATGTTGGACTAAGCGATTATTGGGTGACCAGTAAGACGGAGATTTTAGGTCTTAGCGGTGGAGCGTTTGGCGTAATCGCGATTATCGCTTTCATCATATATCGAAAGAAGAAGAAAAAACGAAACGTTGACGATTCCGAGGGAGCACCCACGATTAAATCATCAATGGACGGGAGAGAGAACAAAGGACCAGGATCATCTTCAGGCGAAAACCTCGAGTTTGAATTCTAAGAATTTGAAGGCTCGTGTGGTTTCATTTTTTTATTCACTTTCTGTTTTTTCATCTTTAATCAAATAAATTACGGACTTTTAGCCTCCACTTCGGACTTCCAAACGTTATTAATCCCCCAATGAGCTGATTCCGCTCCAATCTCCTATGCGACTTGAAAAGTACAATGATTATCCTAAGATTAACTCGCTATGGAAAAGAAATCCGTGAACAAATAGATGATTATCCAGGGTGAATTTTCAAATGACGAATTTAAGGGGGATGAAAAGTGGCATCTCACCGGGAAGATCGACTGGTCAAAAGTTCGGGTCATTTACCATCCTTAAATTGATAAGATCATTTTTCGGAGTAGAATGCAGCGTTACCAGATTTTCCAAAACCTAAGCACGCTTTAACGAAATGCGAAAGAAGTCCCCATCACTTTAGGGTGGGGATGAATTTCGCA
>CAZEPC010000136.1:0-10858 GCA_964513765.1 uncultured archaeon | reverse complement strand
ATATGCGGCTGTTTCTTATGATAATCTGCAATTTCTGGTTGATTTTGAAAGTTCAATATCCCAACTTTATAAACACATCAAACTTATTCGCAATTCGAATGTTATAGAGATGGGGATCATCAACACCTACACTAAATCTCGTCCTACAATGCAAAAGCTGATGTCTTTAACGGAAGACTTGAGTTATATTGCAAATACTCATATAAAGATCATCGAAAGGGAAGGTGCAATATTTATATACGGAATAAAACCCCGAACATATTTGCATTACTTGAAAACTGATCTATCAAAGGGCTATCCTGAAATTAAATTAATACCAATTGTATAAAAAATAAAAAAAAAAATAAAAATACTTTTTTATTGATAATTAACTTATTTGTATGTAATAATAAAAATGGGGATAACGGAAAAGGGTTGGAATTATGCTTAGAAAAAAAGTTTGTTTTATCGGCGCAGATGGAGTTGGAAAAACTTCCATTATTCTGCGAAAAATCAAAAATACATTCTCAGAATCCTATCTTCCAACTCTCGGGTGTGATTTTTATGAACACACATATAATAAAGATGGGTTTTCCGATCCTCTATCGATCTACATCTGGGATATGGCCAGCCAGTCATCTTTTAAAAAGCTTCAAAAACATTATCTTTCTTTTTCTCATGCATCCATAATAGTTACTGATATTAAGCGAATTTCCTCCAAATACATTGATCCATGGCTTGAGGCAACTAGAAAGTTTTCTGGGGAAGATGTGCCTTGTATTTTGGTCGTAAATAAATTGGATTTGTTGGAAAAATCAAATGTAATTAATGAAAAAATCGAAAATATCAAGTCCGAATATAAATTTCCCATAATTCGTTCTTCTGCGAAAACGGGAGATAACATTGAAAAGATTTTTCTCCTTCTCTATGATATTCTCCGACCATAAATCCCACCATTATCCCACAGAATCTGCAGATTCTAGAAATAAGAATTTATTATAATGTTTTTGGAATATTTCTAAAAATCCTATTTTATACCTCAATCTATCATTGGTTTATATGTGAATAAAGATATAGATTTCATTCAATTTGCTTATTTCTCTCTTAAATTGAAATAGTGAAATATATCAGGAGGTCTTAATAAAAATGCCAAAAGCACTCTTATTAGTAGGATGGGATAATCAGATCGGTCCTTATATCGAATCATCAATGCCTGAAGACTTTAAAGCGTCTGATTCTATTCAAACTAAATTATTAATGGCTCATTCTATGTCCGATAAAAAGGGTGAAGATTTTGTATCAGTGGAACTTGAAAATTCTACTATGCTTTCGTATACTAATAATAATTTGATTGACAAAATTGGATATTGTATGTTGGTTCTCATCTTAGATAATTCAGAATCCGACGCAATACCAGATTTTAAGGATATTCTCAAGAAAAATACTCAAAATTTCTTTAATTCTAAGAGATCAGAAAGAATTAAAAAATTCAAGAGATTGGTTAAGGTATTATTTAATAAAAAGGAAGAAAAAAAGCTGGTATTGCTCGGCCCTCCTTCTGCAGGTAAAACCTCAATAAAAAAAGCAATTTTTGAGGGAAAGGATTTAAACCAACTTTTGAAAAAATCCATTGAACCAACTTATGGTATTAGTCATAAGAATTATGATTTTTTTAATATAGATTTAGGGATTGCGGATTTAGCAGGGCAAGAGATTGAACGATATATAAATGATAAATTGGAAAGAAAATTGGCATTTGATGGTACTGATGCAATTGTTTATGTATTTGATATTGATTTTTGGAAAAAATATCAAGATAAATTGCAGTCCCATCTAAATGGAATCATTTTAGCAAAACGTGAATTAAAACTTGAAACTGATATTTTCATTTTTTGCCACAAACTTGATTTGATCCAGAGTAATCAAAGAAATGAGTTCATAAAAAAGGTTGAAAATGGTTTGGAAAATCTTATCCATAAACCAAGAATATCCTTATTCTTTACCAGTATTAAACCCAATTTGTACTCCGCCCTAATTAAAGCTATGAATTCCGTTTTAAATAGTGTCTCTTTAGAGAGAAAGTACCTTGAAAACCTTCTCATAGAGTACCTAGAACGGGCTCAAGATTCGGCAATCGTTTTAATTGATAGTCAACATAAAATTAAATTTCAACTAACGGGAAATGATAAAATATTTCAAAAAATGAATCTATTGGAAGACTTTGTAAAAGAAGTCTTGCTATTATTAAAAAACTTTGAAGATAATCTAAAAATCATCGAAATTGAAGGAAATAAGGGTTTTAATCTGGTTTTTAAAACTTTAAATAATGAAAATCAAGAGAAACTCCTATTTTTATCAAAATCTTTACAACTGGGGAAAATGCGGAGTATGTGTAAAAAAATGGAAAAAGACATTATGAGACAGAGAAATCACTCAATTAAAGATTTCAATACATTAATTTCTCAAAACAATAATATGGAGGTATTATAAATATGACAATAAATGAAAAATTCACTAAAGATATGGTTAATCAAAATAATTCCAAAAAAAAGACTCATCATTCAAAAAAGAATACCGTTAGTGTTAGGATAGAGAATGTGGTTGCATCCATTGATTTAGGTAGAAAAATTAATTTGGACATGCTTCTGGGAAAATATTCTGATATGGTTAAGAAAAAAAACTTTCCCGGGATTATAGTAAAGATCAAATATCCGAAATCCACTATTCTTATTTTTAAGTCGGGAAAATTGGTCTTAACCGGGTTAAAGATGGCTAAATATGTCCCTATCATAGTTGAAAAGATTATAAATAAACTTGAGAATGCCAAGATTAAATTGAAACAAAAACCAGTGGTCAAAGTTGAGAATATTGTATCTAGGGGAGATTTCCATCAAAGAATTAATCTCGATATTGCCTCATTGATATTGAATCGTGCTATCTATGAACCAGAGGTGTTTCCTGGCCTTATTTATAAAAGAACTGATCCAAAAGTCTGTTTTTTGATTTTCTCTTCGGGAAAAATTATCTGCACAGGTGCGAGCAGCGAAGATGTTATTAAAAAATCTATAAAAAATTTAGCAATAAAACTCAAAAAAAATGATGTTTTAGGTAGAAAAAAGAAAGATTTTGAATCAATCAATCTTGATGATTTATTAAATTAAAATAGACAAGGGGGATTTCAATCCTTTATTAAATTTCTTCTTTTATGGAATTTTCCTTAATCTTTTTCCTCAATTTCTTATTTTCTTTTTCCAATTGTTTAATTCTTTTTTCAATCTCAAGGTCGTATTTATTTTTTTCTTTCATTTCTCTCTCTTTTTCTTCAATTAAATTCTTGTAATCTTCTAATAATGAGTTATAACTTTGATCTCTTTCTTTAATTGCTTTTGCCAATACTTGGTTTTCTTGAAAGATTTCCTTGATTTGTTCCTTATTATACTTGCCTGCTTTATCCTTCAAAATATTTACCTGTTCCTCTAATCTTCTCTTCTGTTGGATCAATCTTTCGATGGTATTATCCATTTTCTTCATTTCTTTCATAGAAATGTTCTTTTGTTCCGACAATTCATCTTTCAGACGAATTTTTTCATTTTGAAGGTAGGATATTTTATCTTTAAGATCTTCATTTTCCTCTGATAATTTTGTTATATTTTGAGTTAATACTTGATTGGCTTTCTTGAACTGGGAAAGTGCACCAATTTCCCTCTCTCTATCCTCTAATTTCTCCGTTAAATCTTGCGTGAGTCCTTTTAGTTGATCTTGATATTTTAAATTTTCTTTCTCTAGGTTCTCGATCTTATTTTTCAGCATTAAATTTAGACTTTCAGATGCTTGTTTTTGGTGTTCTAAATCCGCGATCTTTTGCTCTAATTCTTCTACCTCATTTTCTAAATGCATAATTGAAGGGCTTTTTTGTACCCTTTTTGTTTGAAAATCAATGGTTTTTTTATTCTCTTGGGATTCTTTTTTCTTCTGTTGTTTTTTTCCCTTGATGGGCGTCCCAAAAAGCCCTACTGGTCTTTCCACTTTATTTTGCTGGGGTAATTTTTTCTTTCCCTCTTCTTTACTATGACTTTCTATAACTGTTTCAAAATCTAATTCCTTATTAATTTCCTTTTGGTTTTGTTTTTTCTTTACCTTTTGCTTAAACTTTTTAACTGCGGTAGAGGGCTGATCTTCCTCTTTTTCTTCTTCTTCATCCTTTTTCCGCTTCTGAAAATATGTATTTCCAGTTCGTAAGGGGGGAAGATTTTTTATTTTCTTTGGATTTTTTCCTTTTTCTATCTCTTGTTGTATATATTTAATTTGTCGTTCATGGGCTAAAATTAAACCCTCTTCTTTCAGTCGGAATATGTGGATAAAACAATAATATTGGCCCCGACTAGAGGTTCCTTGATTAATAAGAATTTCAGGATTTTTGTTATCTAAGAATACATACTTCAGATTATTTTTTAAATAAAATCGTAATCTAAATCCTGTTAAAATTTCTTTTATTCTCTGTAATACTTCATCCCTTCCCGAAGAAATCTGGCTAAAAATTCCAGAAAGATATAATCTAATATATTTAAAATATTTGGGGAGGATTGGCCTTTTTTTGTCCTTGCTTTTATTTATAACTTTATCAAAAACTTTCTTTTTTCCCGTCTTTTCCTTTATCGGCTTAGTTACAACGGCAACAAGGAATGCTAAATTCCCATCCACTTTATATCTATGCTCAAATAGACCCAGTTCGTTATTAGGGATATTCATAGTTTTCAATTTTTCATATACAGAGAAAAGTTTCGAGGTTGCACCAAAATAATCCATTTTTTCAATCTATCCTTTTTATCTTTGAAATCTATTTATTTAAAAATCTCAATAAGTTCCACTAGTTCTTCTTTTAAGTGCTCAATTTTGGTATCTTTAAATCCAGTAATAAGAACCTTTCTATCCTCTTCTGAAATATCAGAATATTGTTGTAAATAATTACTGATGAGTAATGTTTTTTCATTTGGATTTTCTTTTATTTTTTTAATTAATTCATCCAAAATTTTATTGCTATCATCGAATTGGTGTTTTTTATCCATTTGATTAGTATCTAATTGCTCATAACACCAACTTGATTGTTCTTTAATCTCTTCTTGATATTTATTTTTAATTAATTCGTCCCTTTTAGGAAATGAATAAGATTCAATCTTTTTCAGTATGCTTACTCCTTTTTTTCGATAATTTGATATTAGTTTTTCGATTTCATCATAGTTATTCATTTGTTATCGTAACCTCTCCCTATTCTATCTAAGATCATAATCATTGATAAAATAATTGCTAAAATAATCGAAAAAAAAAGTTAAATAAGTGAATAAGAAAGTTTGAGCGGTTCTTAATCAATTAGATCAGAGTGCGACATCAAAAGCATCCCAATCGAAATCTGGGAGATCTTCATCGGAAAATTCGAAGAAAATCTCATTATCATAAATTTCTTCAATCATTTTTACTAAGGAATTTTCCACATGTTCCATTGATTTTAACCCTAATCCGATAATTTTGGAGTTGCTAAATATTAAGAAGGTTCCACCCGATTTTGGCTTTACAATTGCCGCTGGGAATTGTTCAGGTTCATATAAACAATTTTCCAGTGAGAGGCATGCCATTTCTAAATTAATCATCTTTTCGAGATTAACCATTATAACTAGATTCTTTATCTCAATATCGAATTCATCAAAATTTATTTTGGCTTCTTCCAATTTTGGGAGAATTGCATCTTTCAATTCATACAATGTACTCATTTCCTTGACTCCCGTGAAAATTATTTTTCCATTCTTAAAAAGGATAATCGATTTTCCGTTTACCTTGAATTGAATACACGGAAATCTTTTCACATCTTTTACATCAATGAGATTCTTCACTCTTTCAAAATCAATCTTAAGTGGTTCTTCATCTTTTGTTAGGATCCCTAATGCAACAATATTGATTAATTTATAAGGTATTGATTTTTTATCACTTGAATCAACGATTGCCTCTTCTTGGTCGAAATCTTGTTGGAAAACACTAATGGCTGTGCTCTGGTTGACTGTATCCATATTTAAATTGGTTTCCATATCTTACACCTTTGTTTTGTTTGTTTTGTGGTAATATTCAAAGTTTAAAGTATAGATTTTGCCTAAAAGTAATTAGATAAAGGCTAATTAAAATATCGAAATCTATCTTAATAAGGTGTATTATTAGAAAGTTTCCAATCCGAAATGGAGATTTTTTTTCATATAAAATAAAATCGGAAGTTTAAAATGAGAGTATCATGGGACGAAAAACTTATAAATATTGACAATATTGTGAAGGGGGTAAAAAAGAGAATAAATTGCTCCTAAAAATGAAAAAAATTAAATAAACTGCTAGAGTTTGGTTTTTAGGTAAATTACTTTTGTTTTTTGATATGGGACACTACTTTAAAGTATTTCACGAATTTAATGACTTTAAAAAGCCCTTTCAACTTTAATTTTCGTTTTAATATCGCCTTAAGTGGATTTACTTTTCCTGTTATTACGCCCAATAATGTTTCCAAATCAGTTTCAATCTTACCATCCGCTTTTTTAACCGCAGATTTGATTTCTTCTGGTTTATTCATGACGGATTCTACCTTAATCTGCCCATTTTTTGAAGTAACAAAGGCGGCTCTTCTCATATCAGTTGCAATTATAATTATTGAAAAATCATCATCACTATAGTTCTCCTTGAAATAATCACTTTCATTCAGTATTTTTATTTCTTTATATATCATACTTGGAAATCCACGAAGACGATTCCGTTTTCTCCGCTTTCTTTTCCGTTTGTTCTTCTTTTTTGATGATTTTTTCTCTTTTTTGGATTCTTCTTTAGATTCTTGCTTTGGTTTTTTCTCTTCAGAAGATTCTTTTTCGGTTTCGGATTTTTGAGTTTCCGTTTGTTCTTCTTCTTCGGATTTTTCTTCGGTTTCTGCTTTCGTTTCCTCATCTGCTTGTTGTTGCGTTTTTTCTTGTTCAGACATATTAACTAGAAGAACGAAAAAAACCAAAAAAACTTTTCATATCCCTAAAGTTTCTCATATATATTCATTTTTAAAATGACTCCCAGATCTATTGAATAAATTTTAAAGGAAGAATGAAAAAGGTTGTTTTTTTTCATAGAAATGTGCAAAAATTTGTTAGCTGAAAACGGAGATTCATGTTGAGGTCTTTCAAAAGTGGATAAGAACAAAATTTTTTCTTTCTTGGCCATATTCATGATTCCCATATTATATGGAGGTTATTATACTGCCGTGAAGTTTGGGCTTTTTGATATTCCTGTATTTTGGTTGAACTCCTTAAGGTTGCTCCTTGCATCAATTCTATATCTTCCGTTTCTCAAACATCTTAAAAACTTAACTAAAGAAGATTATAAGAAAAATTTGATAATAGCGGGTGTGTTTTTTGGGGGTTTGGTGGCACAAAGTTTTTCATTAAAGTATCTGACTGCAGGTGGAACCGGTTTTCTTGCTGCTTTATTTCTCATTTTTACTCCTTTGTTTAGATGGTTAATTTTTAGGAAAAGGCTTTCAAAATGGTTCGTTATTCCAATCATTCTTTCATTAATCGGCTATACAATAATGTTTGAATGGTATGATAATCAAGGACCGCTTTTAGGGTTGGGGGAGTGGTTGGGAATATTTGGTGCAGTTGCTATCGCTTTGCAAATTGTATTTACCGAGGAATATGTCCCCGATTCTGATCCATTTGCATATTCTTATTTACAAATTATTTATAGTTTGCTGTTGTCTCTCATTTTTGCGTTGAATCTGGAATCTTTCCCACCAATAGAGAGAATTGGGTAGGGTAGATGGCTTGGTGTGTTATATCTGGGCTTATGCGCCACTTTTCTTACATTTTTATTCCAAAATTACGGGCAAAAGAGGGTAAGTGCCACCACCACTTCATTAATTGTATCTTTGGAGCCAATTTTCGCGACTCTTGTAGGATTCCTCGTTGGGAACGAGAGTTTTGGTGATAGATTTCTTTTAGGAGATATTTTCATTATGATAGGGATAGTGTTGGCAAAATCATTCAAGAGTATCGTAAAAGGGTAAAAAAAGTTCAGTTACATCTTAAAAAAGATTGAAATAATCATTAAACTTATATTTCTGGTATTTTCCTATTAGGCTTAAAATATTTTTTAAATAATCTTCATCCTATGTTGTTGTTTCTATGTCTCTTTTTATCTTTTTATAAATCTCCCGATGAGTTATGATTTTTCTCTTATTTTATGAATAATAATCGTGCTCGTGTGAGAGCTGTGAATATGATTCGTTAAAAAACATACTTAGAAGAAATTTTTTCAAAAGGAGGAAAATAATTGATTCAATTCATATTTTTCTTAATTTATATTTTTCCGAATGGGATTTAGTTTTCCAAGGTTTTCAAAAATCCTCTACCCTAATCCCATTTGTAAGGCACATTTTTAATCAAAAAGACCATCGATTCGTGAATCTTTTTTGACTTTGATGAGTTATATCTTAAATTCTGATTAACTCGGTGCCTGGAAAAGATCTTCCATTGCTTTCCTTTCTTCCGCTGAAATTGATTTCTTTTTTATGTTCTCCTCGAGAATTACCGTTTTATGTGATTGGGCCTTCCTTCTTCGGGACTCTTCCGTCCTTTTCTTAGTAGAGCGTTTATATTCTTTCATTTCATCTTCCTTCTCTACCGGAAATTCCTTATCACATACTCGACAATATAAGACATTTTTCTTCTTTCGAGGTAAGAGTATGTTTTCACACTTTGGACAATATTTCATTTGTTTGTATCACCATCTTATTTAACTAACTCTAAGAATTTAAACAATTACTTAGGGTTATATTAATCAAATCTAAATAACACTTCTTTATAAATCCTTTTTTTTTGAGACTTTTATAAAATATTCAATGAAAACTTTGCAAGCCAAACAAATTTATAGAATGATTTTAAATTTTTTCCCCCTTCTGGCAAAGCTTATTTTGATCTCGATTCTTTTCACACTTGATCACTATGAAATATAAATCAAAGGCATACAGTCCTGAAGAGCTAAGGAACAAGTGGGATGAAGCAGAAACCCATTTTCCACTTTCTCAATTTGTTTTCGTTGTGGTTTGGCAATTTATGATAGGATTTTTTCCTTTGATGGCAGTTGATTACTTCATATATCGGTTATTCCAATATTTCAGCATCGATTTATGGATTCAGATATTACTTTCCCCTCTTCTCTTTATTCTAAATTATGGCGGCTATATTTATTTCACCACATTTTTCTGTAAGATTTTAGTTAATTATTATAATCAGAAATCACCCCCTCGGGAAGGGATTTTTCTGCGTTCCTTTGAGAAAAGCGGGATGAAAAACCCAGAGCTTGATTATTATCATTTAAGAGGAGTGCTATATAAGTGGCCTGTATTCTTTTCAAAAAAATCAATTTTTCCATGGAGTGTAAATTATGTATTACGGGAAGTGGGTGATAATAAGGTGCATAAAGATGCATGGTTTGGAGATGTGTATGTAGGTTTAGAATACGCAAACGCTGAGGAGAATGCAATTGTGTTGGACGGGACAAGTATCTCAAGTCATGTTGTTGATGCCATATTTGGGTCTCTCAGCATTTTTGAAGTAAACCTAAGAAAGGGTTCCACCATCTCTAGCAATATCATCATTGGTCCTGGTGCAGAGGTAGATGAAAAAACTTCGATCGCTCCAAGGATGTTGCTTCCTAAAAAATGGGCAGTAGAAGATACAGCAGGGAAATTTTTATGGGGAAATCCCGTACCTGGAAAACCGGAAAACGTGCGTACCTCCTTTATGGATTATCTTCCCAAAACATTTAGGGAAAAAAATACAATCAATATTGAAGAAAACAAAACGGAGAAATAAAACAAGAGTTTGAGTTTGAGTTGTAATAGGTTAGGGGGAGGATGGCTCATAAAATGGATGTTAAAAAAGAGTGGGAAAATAAGACAACAAAATACAGAAAAAAACCATTTGCCTACATCACGATTTATCAATTTTTTATCCCTATTATTATACTCATCGCTTTGAATACATTGTATCTATATATTCATCAAACATTCCAGATCCATTTCACTTACTATGCTCTCTTAGCTCCTCTTATTCTCATGGGAAATTATTTTCTATTTATCTTTTTGGTCATAATTTTCTCCAAATTCCTCTCAGATTATTATGAAAAAAAATCCCCTACTAGAGAAGGAACTTTTAAACGTAAATTTTCGGAAAAAAAAGCAGGGATGGCCACGAAAAATCTCCAATATTACCATTTACGGGGCTTTCTCTATAAATTCCCTATGTTTTTGGCTAAAAAGAGTCCATTTCCAGGGCTACTCAATTATTCTCTTCGAGAAGTCGGTAAAAACGCCATAAGCAAGGACGCTTTATATGGTGATGCGTATGTTGCCCTTGAAATGACTGAGATTAAAGAGGGGGCAGTTATTTTAGACGGCTCTTGTATCTCAAGTCATGTGGTGGATTCTATTTTTGGCAATCTTTCAATTAAAAAAGTGAAACTAGGGCAAAATTGCACCATTTTTCCACATACCGCAATCGCACCCGGAACCACGGTTCCTTCCCATACATCTATTGGGCCCCGATCTTTTTGTCCGAAAAATTGGTCATATAATCATAATCCACAAGATCTTGAAAAGTCTCAAATAATACCCTCTAAAGAGATGATTATAAATGAAATATATGTTTATGGGGCACCTGCCAAAAAAGCGCTTAAGAGGGGTGTAAAAAAATCTCTTTTTGAATATATTCCATCTTCATTTCTTGATAAAACGAGAAATCATGAATAATTATCCACTATTTATATTCTCTGCGATATTATTCTGAATTGATTTACGGCAGTAAATCTC
>CAZEPC010000135.1:0-10914 GCA_964513765.1 uncultured archaeon | reverse complement strand
ATTAGTTCTAGTCTCTTTTTCGTTCCTGATTTCCATTGCCATCGGTTCTTTGTTATTTCTGGGAATCTTTATTATTCTTGAATTTACTGTTCCCAATACGATTTTACAGACCAATTATTCAGCAATCTTTATCATGTTTTTTATAATATTAGGAGTTACCTTCTTATTTAACGGTTTTGAATTGTACAAACTAGCTGGAAAATCCTATGGTGATATGGAATCTGGAAAAATAGATGAAAACATCAATGCAAAACTCTCTAATAAATGGAACAAGTTTCTTCGAAAGAAATCAACGGCAATGAAAATGGCAATCAAAAATCTGATGAGGAAAAAACACGATGTAAAGCAAAAGATAGTGCTCATTGCGCTTTCCGCCTTGGTTATCCTTACTGGTATTATTGGAGTTATTATTCTGGATAATACCGCCAAAAAATTTATCCAAAACGCACAAAAACCCAATCAAATAATAGTAGGATCCCGGGATGTTCTTCAAACTTATCAATTGGGATATCAATCTTTCTCAAACCAAGACTTAAATATCTCCGGCGAATTGGAATTAACCAAAGATCAAAATAGCATCAGTTCATCTACCGATGTTCTCGGAAATTTTCTTTCTACCTACATTCCAAACACCATAAGTGAAGAAGACCGTAATAATTTCATTGATAACTCGTTTGAAAATCGGATTTTCACTACTTATGAGATTTTCGAAGAATATGGATGGGCCATCAGTAATTCTTCAACTGTAATTGGTGACCAATATGATATCATTGGAATGGGGAACCGATCTCGGATTGTGTGTATCCAAGGTTATGAAGATGTTGATGTTTTTGAAAATTTTACCTATGTAGGAAATCCTGAGGATCCCTATCGAAAGGCAAAAGTTGGTGATACTTTGGCAGAAGATGTATTTAGCTCTGCCTTAAATCAATCTCTTTCCATTCATACATCAAATGAGACTGCTCCATACATATATCGGATCTCTGCCGTATTAGTTGATACTTTTAATAACGGTAACTCCCTCTATTTGCCCATTGATGATGTAAGGAGTTTTCTAAAAAAGCCCGATTATACCAATCTCATCAGCATTGATTTTCAAGCCCTCCTTGATAAGAACGCGTCCATCTCTAAGGAAAAATTTATGGATGCCTTAAATGAAACCTTAGAGCAAGAGCTGGGAAAGGATTTTTATTGTATAGATCTCAATCCAATTTTTAAAAATAATATGCAATCCCTTAATCCTTTTGTATTCCTTACCCTTTCCCTAAGCGGCGTCATAACGCTTTTTGTGGTATACACAATGAATCAATATCAAATTGGGAGGATTAGGGAGGACGAAAAGGAGATTGCTATCTTAAAGGCAATAGGATTAGATGAATTATCTTTAAACAAATCCTTGTTTTACGAAAATGCTGCAATAGTTTTCTTGGCGTTCCTCATTGGCTTCATCATAAGTATTTTCTTTCTCTTATTCTTTTTGATGCAAGATGTTGTCCTTCCTTCCTTTATCGTACCAGTATCAATTCTTTTGATGATGTTATGTCTTATATATTTTATAAGCTATCTGAGTATAGATGGTATTGTGAAAAAAACATACAGAGATTCCAATATTTTTATGAATAATTTGTAGGGAAATAAGAAAATATTTTTATGAATATCTGGTATTAAAAACATTAAAAGTGTTTTAAAATGGAAGAGAAAAAATTAACAAATCATAAAAGCAAAATAAAAAAAAAAATTCTGTTGCTTCATTTCTCCATCGGACTTATTATATATTTCTTTAATTTATATACATTTCTGAATAAGGTAGTACTCTTTACTAACTATGGCGTAGATATTCATGTACATTCTGCTGATCATATTATATATACAGATGCGGTAAGATTATTTTATCAAGGAGGCAATCCGTATGATGTTCCCAGATTTATTTACACTATCTATTATTTCTTTATAGCTCCCCACTTTCTTTTGCCAATACCGGTTTCATATTTTCTTCGAATTATGTTCATTTCTTATTTAGTCGCGTTTTTTCATAATGAATATAAGATAACTGAGAATCAGAATCTAAAATACTATATTTTGGCCAATATCATTAATCTCATTAATGAATATAACCAAATGAACACTAACGTATTAATTGGATTTGTTTTATACCAATATTACAAAAATCATAGGGAAAAACCCTATTATGCACTTCTCATGCTATTTAGTTTCTTTAAGATTACCGTAATGTTTGTATTTGTGGGAATTTTAATTGTAGAATGTATTCATGATAAAAGTTTTCTGAAAAAAGAACTAAAGTATCTTATTGTTATTTTTGGTATTGGAATTAGCTCATTTATCATTTCTTTAAGGATGGGTATTTTGGAGACAGATGTTGTTTTTATGGGTCCCACAGCAATGATAGGCGCACAGCATTTTATATTTTATTCCTTCTTTGTATTTGTGTTATTTGATAGAGAAATATATGCAGATAAGAAGCTGTTTAAAATAATCTATAAAAATAAGAAGAAAATTTGGATCTTAATCTTTATTCTAATTGCTAGTATTTACTCCTGGCGGATCATCGATGCTCTTATCATTAATCCATATTAATTCGTTTTTTCACACTTTGATTTTTTTAAAATTTTCATCTATTAGAATCTTTTTTAGTTTTTCCTTCATTTTTTATTCTATTTTGTTAAAAAATATCAAAATTCCTTAGAAATAGTTTTTAAATAATTAAAATAAAATAATATGTATGATCGAAACCGACATTACAAAAATGTTTGACATTAAATACCCGATTATCGCCGCTCCTATGGGTCCCTTCTATACAACAGAACTCACAGTAGCAGTTTCTGAAGCTGGTGGATTAGGCGTTCTCTCCCATACTAACTTGGAGGAAAAAAGTTCTTACAAGGAAATGGTTAAAAATATGGAATATGTGGTAGAACACACCGACAAGCCTTTTGGATTAAATATTAGAACTTCCCGAATGCAACCTGATGCTCGAACTCTCATTAGAAAGATCCCCCGTTATGTAAGAAAACATCCAAAGATAAAAGAACAATTAACCTATATTCTCACATCCGCAGGTTCTGCGAAATTACTCCCAAAATCAAGGCATTATCAAGCTTTACGAGAGGATGCACCCCATCTTAAACATTTTCATGTTGCACCTGCCCTCTGGTTGGCGGACAAGTGTGTGGAAGCAGATGTTGATGGTTTAGTAGTGACTGGTACTGAAGGTGGTGGTCATCAATCCTATGAAAAAGTTTCGACTTTAGTATTGCTCCAGCAAGTTTTAGAAAAGTACCCCGATGTGCCATTAGTCGCTTGTGGTGGCTTTGCGACAGGTAAAGGGGTTGCCGCAGCGTTATCTATGGGTGCGGGGGCCGTTGCCATGGGATCGCGATTTATTGCTTCAAAGGAGAGTGAATTTCATGATAATTATAAGAGTGTCATTCCGCCCGCGGAGGCTACCGATACGGTACTGGTAACAGGAGTGTTTGGCCCAATTCGTCTTTGGAAGAATCCATATGCAAAAAGTCATAAATTGGTTACCAGTAAAGAAGAAAAAATGGCCCAAGAAGAAAGCATGTCTCCGGAGGAACTTTTGGAAGAACAAAAACACTATGAATTGGTCTATCATGGAGATATTGAAGATGGGGCAGTTCTTTTAGGTCAGAGTATTGGGTTGGTCGATAAAATCGAAAGCACTTCTGAAATTATTGAGAAGATAATGAAGGAGGCAGAACAGACAATAAGAAATTCCCAAAATATTTTGAATTAGAGAGAATTCAGAACTAACACAATTGATTCATTTATTTTTTCATGATATAACATTAAGATAACAAATACAATCAAATTAAATACAAGGGTTAGATATCCAAATTTTTTAAATTTCTTTTGATTTTTCCCAAAATTATCCTTTTTCTTAATAGATCCCCAAAGAAGACTCACATGGGAAAAATAACCGAACATTGAGAATATAATAAGTAATATTAATTCGGGGATCAGAATAAGAGGTTGTGTTTGGAAAGCAGGAATAAAATTGCGTAAAATCATGGGATGCCATTTAAAAATCATGATATAAAGAAAGACAAAACCAAAGATATTACTAATCCCAAACATGAACCAAAGAAGTATTAAATATGTGTATAAAAGTGAGATCTCTGCTCTTTGGCTGGCAAAATTATCCATGCCCTCCAAAAACCAAGTGATTATATAGGCAAAGAATGAAAATGGTGTCGCAATAATTAAGCTACCCTCATATCCTCGGTTAAAATGGAAGAACGGATGAATATTGTTCTCGTTAAAATCTATGAAAAAGAAAATGAGGGTGTGTCCAATAAAAGTTAAAGAGTTTACAAGGGGTTGAAGGGTGTTATTAAGTGCAAAATAAAGGTTGATTGAGATGATTGTGAGAAATATTAGGATCCCTATGTCCTCACGGATGAACTTTCTTAGTCCTTTTTGCTTCATTTTGCATTGTATCCTTTAAAATCCTTGATTTACAATTCATTGAAAAAGCGTCATTTAAAAAATATTTATAGGTTCTTCCCCTTTTGTATTTTGAAAATGGCAGAGCTGAAACAACCAGACGAAAAGCCCTCTTTTGAGAAAAAAAAGATTTTAGAAGGGGAAAAGATCCGTTTGGAAAAATGTAAAAAGGCTCATATGGAGGTACTTTATACTCTAATTAATTCTCCTAAGGTTCATAGTAGGCTAACAAATCAGATTAAATCTAAGGAGGAATTTAAAACATATTTCCGTTTCTTGCATAATCAATGGGAAATGAATCGGGATTATTCATATACTATTCTTTTAAATAGGGAAAACTTAGTCTTGGGACAAATATCCCTTTATAATCTACATTTTATCCATGATAGGGGCGAAGTTGGTTTATGGGTTGGATATCCTTATTGGAGGCACGGTTATGGTCTTGAAGCCCTCAAATTAATCTTAGAATATGGGTTTTCAGATCTTCATCTCAACCGTATTCAAGCTCATATTTTTACAGATAATATTGCTTCTATAAAATTGTTTGAAAAGGCCGGTTTCCAAAAAGAAGGTGTTCGGCGACAGTATGTATTCAAAAATACGCAATATTTAGATGTATTCTCATATGCTCTATTGAAAGAAGATTTTGAATTCTGATCTGGAATTAAGTTTTTCTAACACAAAGGGGCTTTAAAAAGCAAATTATATATTTTCTTATATGTTAAATGTATCATATGGGTTATTTTGCGAAAGAAGGATATCCTTGGATGTTCATCGGCATCTTTGTTACAGTTGCTAGTTATATTAATACAATTAGTCCAGAACATCCCAAAATATTATATTTTATCATATGGACATTACCTATGATTCTGGTGACCCTATTTCTTATTTTCTTTTTTCGAGACCCCAAAAGAGATTTTCCTTCCAATTATAATATGGAAAAAACAATTTTATGTCCCGCTGATGGGCA
This sequence comes from uncultured archaeon, assembly GCA_964513765.1. Lineage (GTDB taxonomy): Archaea > Asgardarchaeota > Lokiarchaeia > Sigyniarchaeales > Promethearchaeaceae > CAZEPC01. The sequence continues at coordinate 5,459 of CAZEPC010000135.1, read as the reverse complement.
TCTCTGTGCGATTGAAAAAGAGGGAGGAAACCTTACTTTTTACATTGAAATGCATGCGACTAATATGCATGTAACACGTGCCCATAAATCAGGCTACGTGAAGAAAATAGAGAGGGTGTCGGGAAAAAATTATCCAGTTTACTATTTACGAAAAAAGAAGGGAAGAAGTTCAGAAGCCATCCGGAAAAATGCCAGAGTAAATATTGATATGGTTGATGAAGATGGACAAGAATTTAATTATCAACTTATTTGCGGTAAATTGGCCCGAAGGGCAAAACCTTATGTAAAGGAAGGCCAAAGGATTAAGGCAGGTCAAAAAATGGGGATTATTATGTTCGGGAGTTTGGTGAAGGTCACGGTACCTGGTACTAATTATAAACTTGTTGCTAATGTAGGAGATAAAGTTAAGGCTAAAAAATATGTGTTATGTGAGAAAGTTCCGAAACAAACCCTCAAAGAGAGAATCGAGAAAAATCAATACGATGATGGGTTGGGGTTAGAATTATTGCCCCCAGATCTGGAAATTTCACGTCAAACAATAAAATACGGAAAACGTAATAGGAATTGAAATATTCATATTTTGCCAAGTATTTTACCAATTGAGATATTATAATATCTAATCACGATTCAAAATAATATCATTCAAATTCATGTGGAATTGATGGATGTAATGGTTTTTAGACATAATTTGATTATATAGGGTAATTATAAGGTGTAAAAAATGGAAGATGTACATGACACGTCAGATGAAAAACTGAGGACATATCTTAATAACTGGCTAGATGGTATGATGGAAGTATATGGAGATATTCTTCAAGAATGGGACGAAAATAATATTATCAAACCTCGAGAAAATTGCAAAGCCCAATTTAAATGTAATAATTGTGGAAAATGTTGTGATTTTAGTGATCATTGGGTATGGGTCTATCCATCTGATATAGTATCTTGGCTGAAAAAATTAAACAAGGAAGAAATTATTCCCCTATTTTTAGGGATTCTTTTTCCCGTGCAAGATCAAGAAGGAAATATCGGATACGGACTTCCATCCCAAGCCACAATTTGGGATAAATTTCGTGATCTTATTAGGATAAATCAAAAAAAACCCGAAATAAGAGATACCTTTCAATTTCTTTTGGATTTTTTGCAAGATTTCAATCCCGGATTTAATAAAATGTCTAATTATTGTATATTTTATAACCCTAACAGAGAGAAGCATTGTCTTATTCACCAATATAGACCTGTTCAATGTAAGTCCTATCCATATGATTTTCCCCAATTCTGTAAAATCGATATACCTGAGGAATTAAGTGAGAAATACGGGGCTTTTCCAGATGATATGGAAGATCTTCCAGCTTGTCCGTTAGAAACATTCTCTTCCGACCCGACCAAAGGAGTTAAAATAAACGAAGAGCAAATTGCTTGGGTCCTTATGGAGAAAGCTAATTATCTAGCTTCTACAGTTACCCAAAAATATCATAAAGAGGATATTTCGGATATTCTCCTGGAACTATTTCATGAGCAAATTAAGGACATGGAACGGAAAACTAAATTTAAAAAAGACAGAAAGGGTAAAATGAGCAAATTTGTGGCGGGAAAACGCCCCAATAATTAGAATACCCCAATAATTAGAATGATCAATATGAAGGCGGATAAAAAAGATTTTAATGAATCGAATCTCGAGTTCGATCAAGGAGATATAAAGATCTCTTTGAGCTTTTTTGATTTAATGCGGGGTCCCAGGGAGATTATTGAGTTACCTGAAGGAAATGAGGATGAAAAACTTTTTATTTCGGAATTTTTTGATTTTCATCGATCGGGTGATTTTTTTACTCATATTTTTGAGGAAAAGATTTCCTTTAACAAGCTTTTTGATGTGAAGCGGGAGGGGGCTCGAGGCGGACATCGTTCTTATATGTTAACTGCATTGGTATCATTAGACCTTCTCAGAAGAAGGGATCTTCTTCAGTATTATTCCTCTTTTGAAAACTTGTTTGATAATTGGGCCACTTCATTTTCTAATATTGATGCATTAAATGATATCATTCAAGATGGATATAAGGAAGACTATTATAAAGAAAACAGGAAAGAGTTACGGCCGATAACCAATATTTTAAATGATTTCGTTGAAGAGATGAAATATATAATAGACACAATGCCTGAAGTCGTAAGTGTTCCGATAAATCGAGTAAATTAGTAAAAGAAAAATACCTCTTGCCTTCTATATAATCTGTCTATCCGAATGAATAAAAATAAATAACTCACTAAAACATTAAATCGTTGATTTCTATGACAAAGAAAAAACCAGTATTAAGCGTGGTCGAAGAATTAAAGGGAATTAATTTGGAAGATTTCATTGAGAAGATATATGATCCCGAATTTTGGTATTCCTATATTCCTCTGAGAAAAAAGAAAATAGAGACTATCCCAGAATCTCAAGAGGAAATCCATAAATATACCTATGAAGTGGAAGATACCGTATATATGGACGTGACTCAAACATTGAAGTATGATTTTTCCTCGAATGGAAAAATAGAAGTTATTGATAAGGGAAATCAAGGAAACAAAGGTCATCTTTGGGAATTGGACTTGGATATTGAACATCCTCAATCAACAATCTCTTTGAATATCCGGGCCAAGAATGTAAATCAAAATCTGAAAGTCGGTTTTTTTATATATAGATTAGATTTTGATATGGGGAAATTAAAGGATTTGCCCTTCGGATGGGATGCGATAATATTTGCTGGCAGAATGAAGTTGCGGGAATTACTCAAGGATTTTGAAAAATCTTTTCCAAAATAACGTTCCAAATAAAATAAATAATATCCATAATTAAGGAAGGTATAGAATGCTAAAATTAAACTGGGCTCGAGGAAAGAACTTGGGTTTGTCTTTAATCTATCTCGGGATAATGGGACTATTTCAAGTAATTATTATTACCATTGGTCAGTATTCCATGGGAGTTGGTTCAAGATATGCAGTGGTGTTTATGCCTTTGGGTGCGATTATCTCCACTTTTTATGCAATTGTAATTTTATTTGAATCAACCACAAGTATGAAACAATATCGCAGGAAAAAACATTATCATAAGAAGAAAAGAAGAAAAAAAGATATGAAAGGTTATTTTAATGAATTCATAGATTTTGTAAAAAAACCGAAAGTAAAGCCTGTGGTTTCCATTTTAATCTTGTTCATTTTACTCTTCTTGATTGGCCTTGGATTTATTAACCTCTTTCTAGAAGATGCAACCGCAAAATTTATTGTGGCAATTAATTGCGGCTCTATTGGGGTTTTATTTTACGCAACATATCAAGAAGCCAAAATGAAACGGAGAACCCGCAGATAATCACCCAATAGTTTTCTTTTTGTTTTTTACCTAACTCTTTGTGCTTTTATTCTTTTTATGAATTGTATTCAAGAATTATCTGTTTGTAATAAATTTGCAAAATTCACATTTTGCTTAGGTTTTTTTAAGGTAGAATATTCATTCATTTAGAATCTGGCTAGTTCCAGATACAAAGAAAAGACAAATACAATCAATAAAAATTAAGATATGAGGATTATGACCGAGGCAAAACCACAAGAGCGGAAACAAAATCATTCTAAACAAAAACACAAAAAATCGTTCAATGAGTTTTTAATTGGATTTTCAAATATTGATATAACTCCTCCAATGGAATTAAAACCAAGATTAGGAGGATATTTAAGATTTCATAAATATGCTAAGAGTGTAATTCATCCGCTCAAAGCTCGGGCACTTTGTATTCGAAATGAATCCAAACCCTCAAAAAATCTAATTTTGATGTCGGTTGATTTGGTGGGGGCCCAATATCGATGGGTCAAAATTGTTCGCAAACAAATATCAAAGAAAACAAACGTTCCTATCTCAAACATTATGATTCACTTCACCCATTCCCATAGCTCTCCTGATATGATTGGGATATTCCCCAATAAAATCGGAAGATTCCCCAGAACGGATGTACAATATCCGGTGTTAAAGCACATAATGAAAAAAATCTTAAGATCCGGGATTAATGCATATAATGATGCACATCGCAAGTTCAAATTGGGGTTTGGAGAAACAGAGAGGGTGAAGCCTCCTTTTACAGGTCAGAGAGAACCTCCTTATGCAAAAATAGATGATCCCATAAGGGTTTTAAAAATTACCTCCGAAGACGAATCTCAAATTTTAGCCGTATTAGTCAATTATCAAGGCCACCCTACTCAATTACCCCAAATAAATTCTGATATTTCAACCGAATATCCGGGTTGTGTTGCAGAGCAATTGCAAGATAAAATTGAAGGCCTTGAATTCGCGGCGTATTTCAACGGTGCGATAGGAGATGTATCAGTCCGGGGTTATAAAGGATATTTCTATTCTAAATATCGCCAATATCTGGAAGAACACGGGATTAAATCAGAAGAATTGAAGAAAAATAAAAAAGAACTTAAAAAAGTCATTCGTAAATTACGCCGGACCCGGGGCAAATTTCATAAAAAGGCGATGGAGGCTGCCGCAGAGAATGTGGAGATGATGGCCGAAAAGATTAATGAATATGTATTGGAGTCTTTGGATAAAATGCCTGTGGAAAAATTGAAACATGTGAATACCACCCGGAGATTTATTTTTGCAGAGCTCGGGAGAAAAAAATCACTATGTCCCAGATTAAAATACTATGATGGGGTGGGAGAGAAATTATGGGTAATTATGAACGATTTTGAGAATATGATGCGAATTCATGGCTTATTAGATGGTTATAAATTCATGAATGGACGGGAAATGCCCATGCTTAATATCGTTAAGAGAGGTGGCAAAAGATATCATCAAACAGAGCTGATGATCTTCCGATTCAACGATTTTTATTGGTTTAGTAGTCCAGGTGAACCTTTTTTAATTTATCAGAAAAAACTATTCGAGAAGGTTCCTCAAAAAAAGGCCTTTTTCAACTGTATGGCCAATGATACTTGCGGATACATCTTTCCATGGTCATTTTATGTTAGGGGTGGATATGAAACACTTTTTTCTTTTGATATGCTTTATGGGCAGTATATATATTCCATCTTTAAGGAAGAATTAAAGCAGCTAAAAGAAAAATGAGGAAATTTTTTATTCTATTATTCTATTCCAAATCTAAATAAGAAAATTTTTTAAGTCTAACTCCGATTGTTTTACTAGGGATTATTACTTACAAGATGTAAATAAACTCCCCAAATCAAATGCTTGAGCAAAATTTTTGAGGAAATCTTAATGGCACAGAAAAATATAATTTGTCCTTATTGTGGATATAATATGGTTATTGATGTTACTTCAGAGAGCAAGACCGATTTTATTTGTGAGTTTTGCGGCTCAAATCTGGAAGATGAGGTGAAAGAGCTAATGAAATCTATGAAAGAGTCCTCCTCTTCGAAGCCGGTGGATTTTTCATCCCCCAATTTTCTTTGATGTAGAAGTGTTCGTATAC
>CAZEPC010000134.1:4852-10944 GCA_964513765.1 uncultured archaeon | reverse complement strand
CACGCAAATACGAATCCACGGTCCGAACGTGCTCAAGCAAATTTACGCGGGGGAAGAAGAAGTGGAAGAGATTATCGACGGAATGGAAGGAACGTTTGATCGCGAGGTCCTCGAGGCGGAATTTCAGCGGTTAAAGGAGCGAACGGAGGCAGAAACGGAAAAATGGCGCAATTCGGTTCTTTCCGGGAGCGCCCTTCGCGAAGTTTTAGATCTCGGAAAAGCGGAACCGACAAAAAATTGAGATGATCTTTAAAATTCATGTTTCTTTGCCTCTATAGCAATTTCTGATATTCATTAGCGTTCAAACCAGTTGATATACCGAACTTTTGGAGAATGTGAATAAATTCGTAAAGGGGGACTTTCGCGAGGCGTGCGGCCCTTTCAATTGATATCTCCCTTACGGCATATCGTTGAATCGCGTAATCAATCCGCTCCTTTTTTAAACCTTCAACCAAGATTTTTTTGACCAACGACGCACGATCTAAATTTTCCTCCTTGGCCAAGTCTTCAAAATCCTCAATTAATTCTTTATCTAAACGCAAATTCATTTGTTCTGTCATTTTGATCACTCAATTATTCTCCAGTCCCTTGATATTTTTAATTGCGTTGTTTTTTCCTTATTTCTTCAGCTTTCTTTGTAAAAAATTCAACTACATCTGTTTTTAACAACTTTATTTTTGCCAATTTGTTAAAATTAGAAATAAATTGGCCATAATTGATTTTTTCTGATTCCAGTAACATTAATAACAATATTTCGGAAGTTTTTGGTTTTAATCCTTGAGAAATTGCTAATTTTATTGCTTCTTGGTCGTCTGTCACTAATTGGAATCCTTTTTCTACTGCAATTTGAATGGTTTCTGCTTCTCCGGGTCCTAATTTATCAAAAATTTTGCTGATTACAATGTCTTCAGTATTTAATATCAAAATTTTTTTGCGATTTATGTTATTGGAAATGGTTTGTGCGTCTGGAAATCTCTCAAGTCCATGAAGCAACTCTTTTTCAACCTCATCCCCGATAAAAAATGTGCCCAATGTAGCCAGTTTTTCTTTGCAATTGATTTTTGTAATATATATTAATGAGCACGCATCTATGACATACATATTAATTATAGTAATTAATAGTAATGCTAGCATATAATATTATTGATATAATTCCATTGCATAATTCTCCAAGATCGGATACAAGCCTTGGAACGGATTATTGGACATATTCAAAAGATGAAACATGGCTCTACGAGGAGAACAGTTCCACATATTACTAATAGATGAATGGCGTGGAAGCTCTCCAAATAGATACGGGGGATGATGAAACTGACGACACGGACGACAGAGACGACCCAAGCGGAGATGTGTCCTTGAATCGACATCGAGATCTCCAGAAACGAAAAATAGGGAAAATGGACCAATCCCCTTTTCAGGCAATCACGCCTCGCCCTTGGGCTTTCGGATCACCAACTTTCTGGCTGGTGCGCAGCCAACGAGACTATTTTACTCAATCTCATTGCCGATGTGGAAACCAACGCGAGCCTGCTCGACGACTTGGTCATATGGCTCGACGATAACTCCTCGGCGATGGAGACGGTGTTCTTATGGCTGGAGGGCAATGTAAGCCGCATCGATTGGGGGGTAACCGAACTCGGGAACCACGAAGACCTCATCCAAGCGGTAAATATTTTAGCCTCCGGAAACGCCGCCGATCTCAATGACATCAACGTCACGCTCTCGTCCGATATTGATGCAATCGCGCTGGTGATCGATCGGCTGGGAATAGAGGTGGGCGATACCGATTATGATGGGCTGAGCGGTCTTGAGGAACTCGAGGTTGGGACGAATCCGCTCTGCTCCGATACCGACTGTGACAACCTCAACGATGCCTACGAAATTAAGGTTGGAACCGACCCCACCGAACCGGTTTCTTTCTAATAATTTAATAACACTTTTGCGGAACAGTTGCACCAGTGTAAAACATAAATGCCAGAAAATATATAAAGTCTTAAGAAACCCGATCTTTTTATAATTTAAAAGATAAAAATCAAAAGGAAAAAGTTAACAATGGAAATTAAAAAATTTAAAAAAATTGCAGCCTTATCATCTGCTGACACCTTCTGACCGAGCGGTCGGACTCTATCTGCAAATTCTAAAAAAATCTATGCTTCAGGAATTCAAAACCAATCTTTCCCTTTAGATCCTTTTCAAGAAGAACGTAAATACCACATAAGTTAAAATAAAGAATTAATTAATATGAATTAATGAAGGCCATCAAAGCATTCCAGAGAACCTTTGTTATTTTATTCGTAATCATTGTTTCGTCTTCTTTAATTCTAACAGATTCTGGTTTGGATACGACAATAGAAAGTCTAGATGGTTCAAAAGATATGTCCTTCGGTTCAGATTCTCCTAAAGCATCTCAAATAGATGATCCTATTTTGTTTCATGCAATTGATATCCGTAATTGGAGCTTGTCTCACTATGAGCGATATTTATTATCGAGTTTCGAAGGAATCGTTAATAAAGTGCAAGATCCCATATTATTTGTAGATGAAGAACTTACTTATGATTGGCTGGTGGATCTTAATTCAACTAGCTTTTATTCTGTAGTGTGGTTAGAATTAGATGATTTAGAATCGGTTTTAGATTATTATGCAAATGTTATTGAAGGAATAATACTATGGAATGATCTGCCCGAATGTGGCAATGTCGCCACCCCCTTAACGGGTGCATATAATTCTGTCATGGTTCATGAAAATCTTTATCCTGAAATCAAGAGTTGGAATGCGTTATCAGGGAAGGAGATCAAAGTTAATGTCTCAAATGAATATGAACTGGCTGGGCTAAATGATCATTCTTCTTATGCCGAGATTTATTCGTGGGCCTTTGAACGTTTTTATTCTCTCTGTAATCCTAATGGGTTAGGAATGTCTGATAATGTGAAATCATTCGCAATTAGAAGTCAACTGTGCGGAGAGGCTATATTTACCTTGTGGCAGCCCATGTATTTAATTGGACAAAAAGATCCAAGGGATAAAATTGCTGATTTGAATGTATTCGAAGATATTCTTGCTGATACTCCTGAAAACATTATCGTTTACGGTTATATGAAACCTTACGGGGGGAATGAACATCCGGTGGTTGCAAAATTATCAGAGTATGGGAAATATCTCATCCCTACCGATTTCTTACGCCATATGCCGTTTTGGTCTAAATTACCTTTACCCGAAAACTACGAGTTTTCCCAAGAGCAATCCCGGAACATTGCAGATATCCCCTTAGAAAATAAACTTTATGTTGCTGGAATTCTTTCAGATGGAGACAATTTGGCATTTATTTCGAATGGGATGAAATTACAATATTGGGATAATTATCATGGTACAGTCCCAATGAGCTATGAATTGACACCAAGTATTTTAAACCTTACCCCCGCCATGGCTATGATTTATTACAACCAAATGTCTTCTAATGATTATTTTGTGAGCGGATTGGGGGGAAAAGGTTATGCTAAAACAGGCTATGCTTCTCCTGAATATTTTGATCAATATTGGACCGATACTAGTGAGTTGATGGGAACCCTTGATCAAAGAGAATTAAGAAGTACAGATTCTGGTGATCTTTCCGGGATTATTTCATATTATACAGATGATAACGGAGAAAAAGAGATCGATAGCATTATCGAAGGATATTTAGGCTGTAATGATTATATGCCCGAATTAGTTGATGGCGTTCCTTTTATGCAAACTCTTAAATTTGCGGGATTTAATGAAAGCGAGACAATTGATGAACAACAATTATTATTTGATATTATAGACAAACAAGGCTCGCAACCACAGTTTTTAACTATGCACATTCATTGTTGGGATTCTTCTTATGACGCTTGGGCAGAATTTGTGCAAAAAATGGAAGAAGAATCGAATGGAAAAATTAAATTCGTCACTTCAGGTCAACTTTCCCAATTGATGAAACTTGCCTCCCTCCCTGTTAAGACTAATTATTGGCAGATTATTGATTATGTGTTTATGGTGGGCTTAATCGGATTATTCTCAATCAATCAATATAAAACACTGTATAAACACCGAAAAAACCCAAATATTAAGGATCATGACCCCAATGAACTCGAGATACAAGAGCCTCGGAGAAAAAGCACATTATGGTTCCTCTGTGCAATGATATTATTAGGTTGTTTCTTAAGCTTAAATATTTTAGCGCTAAAATTGCCCCCTATTCTTTGTACCCTTTCAAGTTTTCTCATACAAGATACCGCAGTACCACATTTCTTTACGATTTATCAATTGACCTTTCCGTTGATAATTGGATCTGGATTCTCTCTACTGAGTTTCGGATATTATTTGAAAAAAATAGAAAAGCAATCCTTTAAAAAAACCGTTAAAAAAGTGGCTGGTTTGATATTCGTTGGATTATTAAGTTTAATCCTGAGTTACTTTCAAGATTGGATTATATTCTCATTTCTTGTGGTTTCGTTTCTGTTTCTTCAATTTATATTGATAGGATTCTTCTACTTGACCATAAAAATTGAAAAACGCGTAAAAAAGGAAGCAATACTGAGGATTAATCAATAATCTTAGCACGGTGCCAGCATTTTCAATAGAAGGTAAAATTGAAATCCTCAATCCTTCTATGTTTTTTTCCCTTTTTGGATGGATTAAAGTAAATATTAATTGCTTTTTGCGAGAAAATGACAATATCACCTGTGGATTTTCCGGAAATATCCAAAATCGCCATATGATATTTTGTGATTTTTTGTTTTTGAGGGGGATGGTCCGGTCCTTTGGGGTTTTGAAACTCGAGAGAATTGATAACTTCTCCCTTTCCATTCATTATCATCAGTTCGTTTGCAATCACAACTTCATCATATCCATCCCCCGTCCAATCCAATGCCCGATGTTGTCTTCCGTAATTAAGTTTCATCTCCCCGAACCTATTTCCATTCTTGTCGTAGAAAAATCCCAAAGCCTTCCCAAAATCAGTATGGTCTATATCGGTATAGTATTGGGGTGCTGGATAATTGGGGTTAAAATTTCCGACATCAATCGATTCAAAATGATAACCTGTATCCCGCCATTGTAATTTTCCTTTCCCATTAATGCACGCAATTAAATTTCCTCCGCAGTATGTATAGATAATTTTGGTCTTTTCCGGGTTCTCTTGATCTAATTTTACCACCCTCTGGGCATCTAAATGGCCCCTTCGACCGGTTTTTCGGGTGCTCAGTTTCCATACTTTCTCTCCGTTATAATCCAGCATTGGTTTTCCCACTAAGATTTCATCCCGTCCATTTCCGTTCAAATCAAGAATTGTGGGATGGTGACATGTCTTCCTGCTCCAAGGTTCCCATTCCCATATTAATTCCCAGTCCTTTGTGTAGGCCCATACTTTCCTATAACGCGATTTAATTACGATATCGGTTGGTCGTGCATTTCCCGAAAAATTGGCAAACGAGATACAATCTGCAACCTCTAAATCCTTGGGCAGGGGGTGGCGTCTTTTTTCTTCTCCATTTTCCCCGTTCAAGACGAGAATAAATCCCTTAATCGAGATAAAAACATCTGCCTTTCCATTCCCTTCCATATCATATATTTGGCATGGAACATCATAGGATAAACTTGGTCCCTTGGCATTCCTTTTTCCCCACGTCCATAGGAGATTTCCATCCAACGTGTAGGCACTGAGGGCAGTGACTTCTTGCTGGTTGTTTCTTGCCGTTACAAATTCTGACCTCCCGTCCCCGTTCACATCGCCTGAGACCACCCAATTTCCGCTAAATTCTGGTTCTACTTTTATAACAATATCTGGTTTCACAATTTGTGCGGTTTCCGTTCTGAGATCTTTGCGTATCATTTTCTTATTGGAAAAAAGAAGAATTAAATTAAAATGATCTTATTTAAAACGAAAAATCCAATGAAAAATGAAAATTGTCATTAACGATTTAGATTTAATTTAAGTTAGTACCGATTAATCCTTTAAAGTGGGCATCAAATGTGGCAATGTAATTACACTTAATTTGATGGCATAAAACTAAAATTGAGCAATCAGTAAAAGACAAGCCTTTCTCTGAAAATTTTTGGAATTTTTTCCAAGTA
>CAZEPC010000134.1:0-4842 GCA_964513765.1 uncultured archaeon | reverse complement strand
TATCTATAAAATTTTTCTTTGATAATCCAATGATTGAAATTCTTGGAGAATTTATTAATTCTGCTCCGATTTTAATTGCTGCTTTTCTATTTCTCAAGCGTGCTAAAATAAGGGTTGTTAATTCATCAAATACATATGAAGAGGTATATAAACTTCCCAATTCCTTTTTCAAATACCTTCGCATTAATATTTGTGCTTTTTTGTGATGATAATCATCTTCAAATTTAGTGGCAAGTATAAAACTTGTATCCAAAAAAACGGCCAATTTACTCGTTTTCTCCCTCTAATCGATATAACAATTGATCCACACTAGTGGATAGATCTTTAATCCCTGATTTGTAGGTTTTCGATAAACCTTTCCAAGCAGGATCCTCTTTTAGGTCTGGAAGTTCATTGAATTTTGATATTTTTTGTTCTTCAGCAGCGGCTAATTCAATAAGTTCACCAACCAATTGTTTTTTTGATATTTTTTGCCCTTTTAAAGTCATACGTGCAATTAACTTATCTAAAATTTTACTATGTTTTTTGTCAATACGAATACTACTCATAAATATAGTAAGAATACATGCATACAAAAATATTTGTATACTTGAATATTTGAGTAAAGAACCAATTTATATGAAAAAATAAAAACGAGTATTGCCATTTTTTCCTATATGATAGATGCTAAAATAAATTGGGAAAATCACATTATTCGGAATTATAAAGAATTATTTCAATCCGTTCTGCCTTTTTGGCTTAATAATTGTCCCGATAAGAAATACGGTGGCTATTTTACCTTTCTGGATAGAGACGGCTCTGTGTATGATTCTGATAAATTTATGTGGATGGAATGGAGGATTGTATATATGTTCGCCAAGATCTATACTTTTCTTGAGAAAGACACTCAAGCCGCCCAATATATACTCGAAAATGACCTGGATTTCGTTAAAGATCAACTGCAATCTCAAGCATTACAGGGGTATGAATTTTTGACCTCTCATGGAAAGGATGAACGTGGTCAGTATTATTTTGGATTAAATAGGGAGGGAGATCCCATTGTCGCCCCTTATAATATTTACAGTCAGGCATTTGCAGTAATGGGTGCAGCCGCTCTTTATATGATAACTAAAAAGGAAGCCCATAAAGAAGAGGCCTTGGATGCAATGGAAAAATATATCGCCCGTTTGGATAACCCTAAAGGTAAATGGGAGAAAGGTTTAGCTGCCCAAAAGGATTTCGTGTCCTTGGGGCATTATATGATTTTGGCTAATTTAGGTGCCGTGCTTCAGGAATGTATTGGGGTTGAAAGATACCAGGACTACATTGAGAAAGCGGTTTCCATGGTCCTTAATCATTTCTACAACCCTGAACTTGAAGTAATATTCGAAAATATTCTTCCCAATTCCCCCTCGGAATCAAATTCTGCCCCCGTGCATAACAAATATAAGTTTGATCTTTCCTCAACCGATGGTCGCCATTTAAATCCAGGTCATGGTTTGGAGGCTTGTTGGTTTTGTTTAGATTTCCTCCTCAATTCAGAAGGTAGCGCGAGTTCCGAAAAAGCTCGAGAAAAAGTGTCCAATATGATTTTGAACCAGCTCAAATGGGGATGGGACGGATCCTTTGGCGGTATTTTCTACTTTTTGGATGCACGATATAAACCCCACGTGGAATTAACTTGGGATATGAAATTATGGTGGGTGCATAATGAGGCACTTTTAGCTATCCTCTATGGATACTATTATTCACTCAAAGATTCATCGGTTGAGGGAGAACCCTTTCTTCGTTGGTTCCATAAAGTGGATGGTTGGGCCTGGGAACATTTTCCCGATAAAAAAAACGGGGAATGGTTCGGATATCTCAACCGGAGGGGGGAGCCAACCCATTATCTCAAGGGCGGGAAATGGAAAACATGCTTTCATCTCCCCCGATATCTGTTAAAATCAATTGAGTTAATGAAAAACATCAAGAATTTGGATTAAAAGTGAGGATAAAAAAAGGGAGGATTTCTTTCGCATTGAGTGGATGAAAGATGATGGCGGTGGGTTGAAAACTTAAAAAATTTAGTACTTTCTCCTTTTTTTCACAAGTCGCCGCCATTTCCAGTGGTTTCGTCCGAATTTTGATTCAAACCATGCCAGAAAATTTCTAATCAATTTGGGCTTATTTTTATGCTTTATCTTTCTCAATTCTTTAATTGTTTTTACCCCTATTCGGTTAGCCCATTGTTCATAAGTGGCTATCATTTCTTTTCTCTTTTCGGGGTATTTAAGGCTTAAATCATAAAGCTCGGTGGGATCCGCGCTCAAATCATATAATTCCCAATCAAAAGGCTGATCTCTAACAAGTTTAAAATCTCCTTTCCGATAGGCCGCATTTCCTTGATGTTCAAAGAAGAGCTCCTCTTTTCCGTTTTCTTTACCTTGGAGGGACGGAAGAAGGCTATCTCCCTCCATCGGAAGAATCTCATTTCCGTTATAGGAGTCTGGATACTTTGCTCCGGTAATATCGACTATGGTGGCCATGATGTCAGGGAGCTGTCCCATTTGGTCGGTAATTGTTCCCTTTTTCTTTATTAATTCAGGATGATGAACAATCAACGGAGTTGCAATCCCTCCTTGATGAGTCCATGATTTATAGAGCCTAAAAGGGGTATTGGAGAGGTTTGCCCATGCTCTTCCGTAGCTTGCGTAGGTATCTTCCGGACCAGGGACAATGGATGGTCTGTTTCCAAATCTCACGTTTTTCCCGTCCTTTGTGTTTGCTTGTGCGCTGAAGCCTCTCACCTTCCCGGGTTTCCACCTCGCCTTTGCTTCCTCCGCACATCCCCCGTTATCCGCTAAAAAGAGTATAAGTGTATTTTCGTACTCGCCGGTTTCTTTCAGTGCATTAATTATGCGGCCGATTCCTTGATCCATACTATCAATTTGTGCTGCATACACTTCCATTCTCCGGGTTTCCCAATCCTTATTTTTGGTATCTTTCCAAGCTTCTTCGCTGGGATCACGATCGCTTAATTCCCATGATTTATCTATGATCCCCTCCTTGAATTGCCGTTCCATCCGTTCTTCTCGAAGTCTATCCCATCCCTTATCGAATCTCCCCTCATATTTCTCTATATCTTCGGGCTTGGCGTGAAGTGGCCAGTGGGGGGCGGTATAGGCAACATACATAAAGAAGGGATCGTCTTTTTTTTCATCTTTATGTTCTTTAATATAATTAACCGCATTATCCGATATTGCATCCGTAAGGTAGTAATCCTCGTCATTTCTAATCTCTTCATCAATAAATTCATTATCGCGAATCATGGCGGCGGGCCAAAAATAAGAGGCCGCACCTGCAAGAAAACAATAGCAGTGATCGAAGCCCCGTTGCATTGGCCAAGCCACTTTAATTTCTTTTCTTATGTCCGATTTCCTGGTGATGTGCCATTTTCCGGACATATAAGTGGAATATCCGTTATCTTTCAGCACTTCAGCAATGGTTACACATTTTTTATTTAATCTCCCCGAATATTCCTCGGGACCTTTGTCACTTACCATATGCCCGACTCCCGCTTGATGTGGATGGAGTCCCGTAAGAAGTGATGCTCTTGAAGGACAACAACGGGCGGTATTGTAAAATTGGGTAAATCTTAGGCCATTATCTGCCAGTTCATCAAGATTTTTTGAATCAATCTCTCCCCCATAACAGCCCAAATCAGAATATCCCATGTCATCGTTTAAAATAAGAAGAACATTTGGCTTTTTTGTGGTCATATTGGAAAGAAAAACCTTGTGAAAAAAAAACCTTCTGATTTGTAAGATTTGTAAAACCAATTGGTGACAATTTTTTATTGATCAAATCTGATCAGCCACTATCACTCGTGGCTAAGTATACTTTACTTTAGGATCCTTACTTCAGGACCATCGGCTGAAATTTCATTGCCGGTGAAGGTGGTAAAAGTCCCTGCTTCATGGAAAATGATGACTGCCGTACCATCTGTGAAATCAACTGCTTGAACGGCATTCTCATTGGTGATCTCTGCTATAGGTAACTTCTCAGAGCTTGCAGGTGCGTTCCCTTCTGAATTGGCAAGGACGGCATAGACGAATTTTTGATTTTCGGGATTTTTCCCATGATTGTAATACAATGTGAAAATATCATCGCTATATTCTTGAAATTGAGCAAGATTATTACGATTTAGGTTGCCCGTAACGTTAGAAACGTCTGCAATCAGATTGTCCCCCTCAAGGTTATAATACGCAAAATTCCCGTTAAAGATCGCCGAATTATCATCTATGGGTAAGGCTCCTTCAACCTCATTACTTTTATAGGTCGAATCTTTGACATATACTTGGTTGATCGTGGTGCACACCTCTTTGTTATTATCGGTTTTGCTGTTGCTAAGTGAGTTTCCGAGGCATACCATTAATCCGTTTTTACTTATATATGCTTGCCTGCTATATAAGCCCTCCTCATTCTCTATATCTACGTATAATCCTCCCAGATTCCCTTCTGCTTTACCGTCCGAATGGGTTGTTGAGCTTTTATACCGATATCCCGTTGAATTTTTATGATATTCTATAAGTTCTTCATCGGTCTCGTTGTAGGCAGTACTGCCCGGAAGCTTGGAAAAATCCCATAATGCGCTTATTTCATCATATTCATTTCCTGTATATTGATATGTGGTGATGCCTCCGTATCCTAAATTACGGGAGAGACGATTCTCCGAATTCACCAGTTCCGAATTGACAAATCCTTGATGGGCGCCCTTGACCGCCATATAAAGATCGGGAGAAATATCAAATAGGGTATAAGAATAGGGGAAATATTTAGTATCATTAAGCGAATAGCTAAAATTATTGAATGAATTATGAA
>CAZEPC010000133.1:5921-10969 GCA_964513765.1 uncultured archaeon | reverse complement strand
ACCTTATCCCCGTCTTTAGGTTGGTATCCGATGATGCTCCCACCTTCTCCATGGTCTTTGATTTCCTTCCTGTTAAATGTAAAATTCACATCTCTGTGGTATTTCTCGGCTAAGGTTTGGGCAACCGACACACATAAGGGAATCCCTTTATATGCGGGCCCAAAAACTAAATCAAATTCAAAATCTTCACCAAAATCGTTCATGATTGATTCACAATAGAACTGGCTAAGTTTAGAAATTTGTTCGCCCGTCTTGTACCTTCCTGTATTGATAAAATAGGGCGTCTTTCGACCGCTCTTGGTGGTAAAGTCCCCGAATATCAGTACATCCGATTCAATCATGAATTTGATAAAGTCCTTTTTATAATCTAACATTTTCTGTGCTCTTCCTATTTTTTCAATAAAACATTGTGGGATTTATGCTTTTTCAAAACTTTTTTTCCTTTGCCCACATATTTGGCTTGAAATGCCATATCCGAGTAAGAAAAGGATTGAATTTTTAAATATCTTTACTGCTTATGTAACAAATAGGAAAATGTCTAAACGATCCAAAAAAAGACCATACAAACCAACTTTTAACATACAGATGTATAATGTTATCGATAATGTCGATTTGATGATTAGGGAGACCCATCCTACCCGGGAGGTTATCGACCTCTACGAGGAAGCGTTGAATTATTACGCGGGCTTAACCTTTATGTTTGACAACCTTTCCCAAATTATTTGGATATGGATTCCACAATACGGGCCTGACAAGAGGAGCTGGGTCAAGAAGGCCGCAAAATACGGGAGAAAATATAAAGATAAAGGAAAGGAAAAATATAAAAGGAAATTGGTCGATCTGGTCAAGGAAAAACTGGAACGCGACTTAGATTGTAAAATAGAAAATTATGAATTCAAGGTGGTTCTGGAAAACCAGCATCCCGATGATTTTGAATATTTGTTTTTATATGAAGTGCAAGAATATGGTCTTTATTCTAAACATTACTTTAGACCCGATGTGCAAATGAGAATGCCGATGGACACGGAAGTACATGTGGAAGAAAAGGTGAGAAAATGTCCGGATTGTGGCTGGATTCTTTCAAAAGAAGCGACTAAATGCCCCAGGTGTAAAAAGGAATTGGATTCTTGAAGTATATTCTGATCTTTCTTAAAGAAAATTCTGCTACTGATTAAGCCAATTGAAACTATAGTTTAGAGCAAGCAACCAGAAATTATGTTTTCCCAAACATGCGCGAATCAGGAAAGATTTTCATTTCTTTTGTATTTTTTTGTGTCAAAATATCTCAATTTTTTCACTTTTCTTCAGATTTGGGCCAAAATATCAAACAATCCGAAAGAATTTCCCCAAAAATCTACATCTTATTTATATGATGGTTTTGTAAATATAATATTATTAATTATAAGTGGTCAGGTCCATTGAAGAGACAGTTATGTGTGAATGAATGAAAACTGCTCAACATTACCTCGTGAAATAGAAACCCACTTTATGCTATTTAAACCAAACCTAATAGGTGGATAAATTAAGATGTATCGAAAAACAACCAAATTATCGAAATTAAAATTATGCGGGGCCATATTTCTCATTTTTATTTTTCTTGGTCAATCAAATATTACCGAACAAAATCTACATTACACCCAAGAAAATACAGTTGAAAAAAAGAACGGAGAATTGGGAGAATTTGACTCTCAAGGGAATTTGAGCCAAGTTCCATCCAGCAGTAATCTATTGGACTCATCTTTCACGGAAGAATCCTTCGAGAAGAATAATGTAACCCAATTCAACGTGACCGAATCCATTATTAGCAAGGCTCCTTATAACAGCAGTTATCAGAAATCCCTTCTTGATATTGACAACCAAAATATGACTTTAGAAATACCCGAAACTTGGGATTTTGAGGAGGAGAACATCGATATCGACGCTATATATAAGAATTGGGAAATCTTGAATAATCAAAATATTTCCTCTTCGGGGTCTGGGATTGGAGGGACTGAAACCTCAAGCCCGTGGACTTTCCGGGGTTTTCCTAACTCTACCCTTCCCTATAACTTTTATTTGCAAGGATCCAAAAGCGATGGAAGCTTGGAAATATCAAGTCAAGGAACAATTGGGGCAAATTTTGGAGGGACAATCCCTATGAATGCCTATGGATTATATGGACAGCTCAATCAGAAACCAGATCCAGATCTCTCCGTGTGGGAAACAGAATTACTACGGGAGGCAAACCAATACGATGTAATCAAGGATTATTTCCGGAATGATCCGACGGGCTCCTGGTTTGAAAACGAGGACAACCCATATGGTGGGAGAACAGGTTCCAGGACCGTTGATTTGGCGTGGAGTTCTCAAGAAGATGGATACTTGGAGACTTATATTGGGAGTGCCCAAACCCAATTAAAACTGGGTAGTCCCTCTTTAGCATGGAGCACGAACTTTTCATGGCCCGACACCTTTTCCCCAAATAGAGTGTATGTGCAAGTAGAATGGGAGGTGGAAAATTTAGGCTACGAGGCATCGGATGCGGTTTCGGTTATAGGAAGAATAGATGATAAATATATTGATGGAACCGTTGATGCTTTTGGAAATGAATATGATAATGCGACCGCAACCACACTAGAATATGATGACGAAGCCAGCGAAGTGGGGAGCCATGATGTGATCAAACGAACTTACGATGTAACAGATATAGTAGAGCAAGCGAGTCCTATCCATACTTTTGATTTTGGTGTTTGGATGGAAAACCCCGATGAAACGGATGATAAAGTATCGGTCAAGTTTCAAAGTGCAAGAATTATTGCCAAGGTAGAACGACAAAGAAAGATCGGCGAACTCTCATTTCTGGCTGAATGCCCGGCAGAGATGCAATCGGTCCTAAATGATTGGATGGTGTATGCCTATTTCGCTAATGGAACAATGGACAATAATCCAGAACAAGTTAAGATGCCTTTAGGACTAGTTCCCAACTTCTTTGAGGGTCAAGAGGAGATATACAAGACGATTAATCTCACTTCTCGGATTATGGATATTCTAAATTCAACCAATATTGTTTTTGGGGTGGGAATTAGATATATAAGAAACTCCCCAAAAAGTTATTCGAACGAATTTGAAATAATTTTCGATGATTTAAGCCTCCGACCCATATATAAGGCACTAAATCTGGATAAAGTGGATTTGCAGAGATGGAACGGGAATGATTGGGAGGAGCAATCCGAATTTACGGTAACCACAGACCGGCCTTACAATGAATTGGAACGAGAATTTACAATTGCATACAAAATTGAAAACCAGACCTATAATGAATCCATTATGGAATTCGAGAGCAATCTCCATATTTCCCGCTTGAGAAAAAACCGGGCATTCGCCGATTATTATGGAGATTTCTCGGATCTTTCCCATATCTCGTGGAACGTGACATATAACAATTCCGATACCTTCGACCAAATAATCAATAACATGGGTGATTATGAGAATTTTGATGTGACTGACGGCGGTTATAACTTTAGTATTATTGACATCCCCGCCTACGATGGTTTAGGTAATGAATCTATGGATTGGGAATTTCTTGGCGGGTATGATCCCCTCAATAATCCCGATCCAGAATATCTTTCATTCAAGAGAACAAACGGTACGGGGAATGTAGGCACCAGCCAAAACCTCACCTTAATCGATCCGACAGACATATACAATGGGCATTATATAAACGGAACATGGATCGCCCAATTTAGAACTCCGAATTATCTCAATGATGTGAGCGTGAGGGATCCCAATACCCTCAGCGAATTAGAAAAGGTATATGATTATAATAACACCAAAATTGTGGCCAATCGAACCGAATCGCCTTATCCGTACCCCGAACCCTCCGGAAATTACAATATAACCGTTTTGAACAGCACTTACCATATACTTTCCCAGCGGGGAGAGAGGTACAACCCCTATTTTACCAACGAACCGGATAATCTGACCACCTCCTGGCTTGTGAAAGATCAAGGAATAGGAAATTACCATGTATTGGTGCAATGGAATAATACGGGTGAGATTAGTGGTACCCAAACCACCAGAATTGGAATTCAATATCAAACCATCGGATTATGGAGAAATACCACCGCAGAACTTCTGATAGAACCTTCTGGAAATATTAATTCAGGAGAGAAAGTTCAATTCGAGTTTAATTTCTCCGATGGTGTAGAGGGTGCGGTTTCAAATGCCGAGGACTATACGGAACTCTATCTTCACCCCGAAGATCAGTTGTGGGGCAAATCATGGCCACCCTATCAATATCTCGTTGAATCAGTGGAAGAAGATACCAGCGGGCAATTTACATACGGCAATTATACTATGAAGGCTAAGACCGGAAGTGCACCGGCAGAAGACCATAGCGTCTATATCCTCATTGATAAGCCCTTTTATGATCAGAAAGAGTTATTTTCGTGGATAAATATAACGGGAGCCATCTTAAATATTGATATAAAATATGGGCTTGATGATATTGGGGGGATTTATTACCTTTCATCTGATAATATTCCGTTTGTAAACGACACCGAAACTTCTCAAATACAGCTGAACGTGACTAACTCAACGGGCGGTCCATTATCAGGCGGAGTTGTATCGGGCGCTTTTAATGGCACGGATAATATCTTTTATGGGTTTGAGGTTTTTACCCAAACCCAAAATCAAGAGGATAAAGGGATTTACAATCTCACTTTGGATGCTGAGGGGCTGAATACCACCTTACGACCGGACATATCTAACTATTCATTAGGCATCTCGGTTTCTGTGGATGGCTATGAATCCTATTCATTCAATGCAAGCGCCGAGATCATGCCCATCCCCACCACGCTTGAGGGATCTGAAATACAAAATACCTTTGAGGGGGGTGCAATTGAATATTACATTACTTACGAGACCATCTTCGATTCAGGATTGAATTTAGCAGATATAGATTGGTATATAAAAAATGAAACCGGAACTGTGGCAACTGGCCAATTTCAATCAATTCTTTCTGGACTTTATGAGGCAGAGATCCAGTTTGCCGTGGAAAATGAGTATTA
>CAZEPC010000133.1:0-5821 GCA_964513765.1 uncultured archaeon | reverse complement strand
TTCTTTCTGGACTTTATGAGGCAGAGATCCAGTTTGCCGTGGAAAATGAGTATTACATCTTCCCGGGACTTTATGACCTCGAGGTGAATGCCAGCCAGTTAAATTGCGAAAATGGGACCCTTCTGATTGAAGATTTCCAAATTTTGGATAAAAACACGACAAACATAACCCTAAAGATAAACGGAGAGGTCAGAATTGGCCAAACAATTGAGCTGGTTGCCAATTTATCCTTGCAAGAAACCTCTGATCCCATCGTTGATGTGGATATAAAATTCAGTATTACATTGGATACCGACACCTTTGAAATAGTGAAAACTACCGATGCACAAGGATTAGCAACCTATAACCAATTTATTCCACTCCTTTACGCCCAAAAGCAACTTATAGTAAAGGCATCCTACGCAGGAAACAGTACAACCGACAATTCATCAGCCATACAGAGCTTTACCATAGGCGGCAAATACAGCGTAGACTTGGAATTAGAATATTCTTCCAACCGGAGGGTCGGATATAACGTGAGCATAAGCGGGCAGATCACTATAGAGGGAAAAACAAATTATAAAAACGTATATATAACCCTAGCTGCCTGGTATGACGGCAATAGTGAGCAACCTTTATTTATAAGACTCACCGATTGCGACGAAAATGGCACAATAGAATACTATATCGATGAGATAGATAACGGTCATGAAAATCTCACCCTTTATGCCGATTATGCGGGGTCTAATACTGAGGAATTCGCTTCCACATCCGTGACCTTTGATATTTTACCAAAATGGGAGGTAAATATTATCCAGTTCGAACAGCTTGAAAATATCCGCATTGGGCAAGAGATCTCATTTAATATCACAGGAGCGTTTTTGAATGAATCTTGTCCCGAATCTCTTCAAGGGCATTTATTAACCTTACACATTCAAGATGAAAGTTCCTTGTACGACATTGAACTTTACTTCACTAAGAATGGAACCATTTGGTATGATTATCAAATACCCCTTGATGCGGGATCCTCGATGAATGTCTCATATAGTTTTGGGGGAACCAGCAAAATTGCTCCCTATGAAGAAAATATTGAATATGACCTATTGCCCCAGCTTTCTACACAAGTTCAAATCCTCTCCAACTTGGAACAGCAAGGGTTTGCAGGAGAATATATATTTTCAATCAAACTCATGGATGAAAATGATAACCCTTTAACTGGTAAACAGATCACATTTGAGATTGTGAAGACCAACCAAGATGGCTCTGTGGTATTAGAATCAATTTTGAATAAGTCAGTTAACAGCAATGAAGAGGGAATTGCCAGTTTCTCCTACACCTTTGAGGAAGTGGGATACTATTCGGTTAAAGTCTATTATCAAGGAAACGGAATATATGCCCCCATATCTACAGATAAACAAATGGAAGTTGAAATTGATGACTATTGGTCGCTTATCCAAAAAAATTACGATACCATCTTGATAGTGATCGGTTCGATTATTGCCGCCGGACTTTTAATGAGACAATATTATATTCTCCCCAAACGGGAACGGAGAAGAAAGGCATTAATGGATATTCACAGAAGATTTGCGGATGTGGAAAATGTCCAATACATGCTCGTGATTCATAAGAAAAACGGAATGTCCATCTTTTCATGGTCCTTCACGGAAATACCCATAGATGAAACCTTGATATCCGGCTTTCTTTCCGCGATCGGATCCTTTGGGGATGAAATCGGCAATAAGGTTAAAAAGAAACAAAATAATGGTTCGTCGAAACCAAATTTGGAAGGAAAAACGGAGTTTATAAACGGTGCCGATCAGATGATGACAGAAGCTGATGCAGAAGCGAAAGGCTTAGAGGAGCTCGCGTATAAACAATTCAAGATCGCTCTGGTGGATGCCAAATATGTCAAAACGGCAGTATTACTGCTTAAAAAACCCAGTGATTCTCTGAAAAAGAAAATAGGGAATTTTAATTCCGCCCTCGAAACTGAATTCGAGGACCAATTGGCAAATTGGAAGGGAAAAACACCCGATCAACAAAAA
Organism: uncultured archaeon; assembly: GCA_964513765.1. GTDB lineage: Archaea > Asgardarchaeota > Lokiarchaeia > Sigyniarchaeales > Promethearchaeaceae > CAZEPC01. Next base: position 3,797 of record CAZEPC010000133.1, on the reverse strand, counting down.
ATACTTAAATTGGTGGAGGAAGAACTTTATGCCGATTTGTTATATCCCCATAATGTGGTAGTGTCTAAAGTTCCGAATTATAAAAAGAACCTGAAAAAGAAATCGGTTCAAAATCTCATCTTGGAAGATGCTAAAGCAGAGTTTGGGAATAGATTTTATGTCCGGGAAATGATCAATCGGATGACGGCCTACGGCAAGGATGAGATCACCACATTTAATGCCATAGAGAGTTTGAGGAAAGATAATATAGTCTTTGCCATTAATCCCCGAACCCAGCGCTTAATCGACCAATTCAGCCCAATTATCGAAAAGCTCAGTAAAGAGCAAAAAGCTATAATTCAAGACATTCAAAATAATCAAAATGTGGGCGAGAAGAAGATCTCCTCATCGACGGGAATCGCTGAAAATATTGTTGGTAAAACCCTACAACAATTAAAGGACATGGGATTCCTCAATGACGACAATAGCTTAAATGAACAAGGAGAAGGCATTGCAACGATAATGGGATTGATGTCAAGCCTTTAACGCAGACAAATATATGCCCTTGGCCATGCCTTTGGCCGATGATATAGCTTCATTTATATTCATAAGCAAAAATCATATTTTTTTTATTTTTTAGCTTCCTTTTCAAAAGCATGCCAGATTTAATCGTTTTGGGAGAATTATTAGTAGAAGTTATGCGAGAGAAAGTAGGGGTCCCACATACTTCAGTGGGGAAGGTATATAGAGCACCTTTCCCTTCGGGCGCACCGGCCATATTTGCATCCTCTGCCGCGCGGATGGGCAAGAACGGCAAACCAACAGTGGGATACATCGGAGTAGTGGGCGATGATGATTTCGGAAAGGTCATAATCAAAAAGTTACGAAAAGATGGTGTTGATATCAGCCAAATTAGAAAATCAGAGAAACATACAGGTGCGGCGTTTGTTCAATATAACGAGGATGGATCCCGGAAATTTATCTTTATGGAAGGGGCAGCTGGCGAGACAAGTCCGGAAGATGTCAAAAAGGAGTATTTTAAAGATGTGAAAGCAATTCACATCATGGGCTCCGCACTTTCTATTTCAGAAAGGTCCAGAGATGCCACCTATAAAATGATTGAGGTCGCAAAAGAGGCCAATAAACAAGTAGAAATATCATTTGATCCCAATATCCGGCCTGAAATGCTAGGGATAGAAAAAACATTAAAGATCCTTGAACCAGTTATGGAAAATGCCACTATCATCCTTCCCAGCGGTGAGGAAGCGGAAATGCTCGCCAACATGATCGGCAAAGGAAAAGAAAAGGCATGCAAAGAAATCTTTAAGCGGGCGCCGAATTGCAAATTAGTTCTTTTGAAAAACGGGGCAGAGGGGGTAAAAATCTTCCAGAAAATAAAGAAAGGAAAGAATACGGAAATCAACACAAGTGAGATATCCTCTTATAGTGTCAAAGAGGTCGATGCCACAGGAGCCGGCGATTCATTCGGAGGTGCCTTTATAAGCGAATATCTCAATGGCGAGGAAGTCCAAAAGGCAGTCCAGTTTGCAAACGCCGTAGGAGCAATGAAAGTAACGCATTTCGGACCGATGCCAGACCATAGTAGGGAAGCAATCCTAAAATTTATGGAAAAAAATAAAAACTAAAAACTAAAGACTTTGGATTTTTCACCTTCTTTGCACCGTGCTGGAGGCGTTTTTTTTCTTCTTACTAACTATCTCAACGATTAAATCTCCATCGTGATGGTATCTAATATTATTCATTTTAGTATAAGTATTACTAGCTGCAGGGAAAGCAGTTTTGCGGATTGCTGAGATTAAAGGATCTTAGAATTCCTACATCGATTGTTAAGATCCGTGGGGTCGAGTTTACCGTCTAATTAAGCCACATATTAATGGGACAGCTATGGCTAGCCCAATATTAAGAATTATAGAAAAAAAAGTAGAGAACACCTCCAAGCTAAGCATAAGGCGTATCCGTCAGATCTGGTTTTTTCAATTTCAGAAACTCCATTTTTTTACTTAATTAAGAAGGCTTTCAGCGTAATCAGCAGCCCTACAATAAAGGCCAATAATCCGGCAATCTCCAAATAGATCCCAATTGATGAGATGGATCCACCAAATAGGTTGAGAAACATACCAAATATAATGACCGCGGTTCCCTTGCTGAAATATTTCATCTGCTGTTTTACTTTTCCTTTGGCTTTTTTGGAAATGGCTATATACCGAAACATAATATATAAAACCACCCCAATCCGGTAAAAATTCACCACGATAAATAAGGGAGTACTGGTGTCTGTATCAACAATACCTTGACTATATTTTTCCATATTAAGGGTGGGTCGCCAAATTAGATATGCAACTCCTAATAAGATCGATGGTAAAAACGAAATTGTGAGGTATTTGCTATTCAAAGCCACCTTCTGGGATTTTTCCAAAATAAAAACCGTCATCATCATAGATCCCACACCAAGATTATAAAACAATTGGGCAGAGATCATAATGGGGATTATGACATCAGGATTGCTAAAAATTAGATGATAGATCGTGTATAGCAAAAATCCCAGTCCGCTAAAGATATAAAGCATGGCAAAAAACCGATTCAACCAATATTCGGGATTTTTTCGGAGTTCGATGGCACCACAGAGCACACCGGTAATTAAACATCCAATGGAACCGATGAGTTTTGCATAATTATATACACTCATTTCAAGTAACATAGATAACATTTTGTTCAAAGCGTTATTAAATTTTTAGTTCCACCCATCAACAATCAAGATACATTAATTAGAAATCGCTAAATCTTTTTTTATTTGAATGATCTGCAGAGAACCGAGATTGGAATTGGGTTCGCAAATACTTTTTTTTAATGGAGCTTTTTCTTTATGTGAGAACATTGGTTACTATTGCGATTATTGATTATGGCGTGGGAAATGTCAAAAGCCTTAAAAGAAGCTTGGAGGAAGTGGGTGCCAATGCCAAGATTACTGCCGATGAAAAAGAATTAAAAGCAGCCGATGCACTTGTACTTCCCGGAGTCGGAGCATTTAAACCGGCAATCAACAAATTAAAACCCTTAATCCCTCTCATAATGGAAGAGACCGAAAACGGCAAAGCAATGCTAGGAATTTGCTTAGGACTGCAGCTATATTTCACAGAGAGTTTAGAGGGTGTGAAGGGGGATGAAGAACCCTATAAAGGATTAGATATTATAAAAGGGACGGTAAAACATTTTCCGAAAGACATGGGATTGAAGATTCCACATATGGGATGGAATTCCCTTAATATTGTGAAAGAGGACCATCCATTATTCCAAGGATTGGAAGAAGAATCCTATGTGTATTTCGTACATTCTTATTACGGAGATGCAGAGAATGAAGATCAAATCTTAACAACCACGGACTACGGAATTGAATTTCCTTCATCGGTGGGGCAAGATAATGTGTTTGCCACCCAATTTCACCCCGAAAAATCGGGGAAAGTGGGATTGCAAATACTAACAAATTATCTAAATTTCATTAAAAAATAACCACAAATGGAAACTCAAAAAACACAGATAGAGATAGAGATAAATAAGAGATAGATAGAGATAGATAAGACATAGATATAGAAAGATAAAAAAAAGTGAAAGTTATGGTACTAGCAAAACGAATAATTCCCTGTTTAGATGTAAAAGAAGGCAGAGTTGTAAAAGGAACGGGTTTCAAGGATTTAAAGGATGCCGGGGATCCCGTAGAATTGGCGGTTCATTATTACGAGCAAGGCGCCGATGAATTAATGTTTCTTGACATCACCGCATCGCACGAAGAGCGCGAAACG
>CAZEPC010000132.1:0-11082 GCA_964513765.1 uncultured archaeon | reverse complement strand
GGCTTCCAATTTTTCTTTTTGTCTCTTAATTTTATTTTCCAATTCCTCGATTATGAGCGAAAGTTCTTCGACCTCTTCATTTATTTCTTCTTCTTGTTCTCTTAATTGGAATATCTTTAACGCAATTAATTGGGCATTGTATTTTTTAATATTATTATCAAGTTCTTTCCATTTGAGCGCATCATTCTTTTCTTTTTCGACTTTCTTGAGTTGTTTACTCACCTCTGAAAAGATTGCCTCAAACCTTGATAAATCTTTTTCGGCCTTATCCAATTCTTTCATAGTCTTCGCTTTCATCTTATCATATTTTTCGAGTCCAATAAGAGTTTCAATAAATTCCCGGCGATCATTGGTGTTCATATGGGTGAGTTCTACAATTTTTCCTTGTAAAACAAATTGATTTGACCCATCTGGATCAATATTCGCTTGTGCTAATGCATTAAGGATTTCAGTTCGAGTTCCGCCCTTGTCTTGTATTCGATATCCTGAGGTGCCTTTAGCTTTTACCCACCGACCAATTTTATATTCATCGGCATCGCTAGGAAATTCCCGTTTTTTATTACAGAATGTAATTTCAACCATTGCTTTTTTTGCGGGTCCTTGTTTTTTAGTTCCGGCAAAGATTAAATCGCTCAGGTTTTTTGCCCTCATGGTTTTTTTGGATAATCTTCCCATTGCAAAACACAATGCGTCGATAACATTACTTTTTCCATTTCCATTTGGGCCGATAATACAGGTAAATCCTTTTGATAACTTGACCGAAACGGTTCTATCACCGAAGCTCTTGAACCCAGTCATGGTAACTTTCTTTATATATGTCATTTTTTTCGTGCCCTTTTTTTAAATTGGTTGAAAGTCTAACTGAATATCCAGCGCCTTCTTCTCATTTTGAAATTAGCAATATTGAATAGAATTATGCTGATCGAACTTTCAGCCGTATTGACGATTTTTTTTCTAATAATACTTAGCTTTATTATCTAAAAATTTTTTTGATTTTTCTAATAAAATTAATTGTATTTTATTTTTTGATATTATAAAATGACGTAAAAGTGTCCTTTTACGGGATTAAATATAGATAAGAGTATGATTTGGATATTATCTATGTAATATTGGAATGTTTTGTTATTCTTTTTAGGAACACTACTTTTTTGATTAGAAAATAAGGATATTTTGTGATTTTTTACCAACTTTTTTAATACAGTAATTATTTTATAAATATAGAGGTTGTAGGAATTTCATTAACGTACTTAAACGAATTCTGAATTACCCTTTAATAAGGCTCTGATTATGAAACAATCTGATTGTAGTAAAAAAAGAGCCGTAAATAATCGAAACGAATGTGAAACACAAATGCCAAAAGGAAAAGTTAAATGGTTTGACCCACATAAGGGTTTCGGCTTTATAATTCCGAACGAAGGCGAAGATGATATTTTCGTCCATTATTCTGGAATTAAAGGCGGAGAAGACGAATTTAAAACTCTTCACGATGACGACGTTGTTGAATACGATGTAGAAGAGGGCGACAAAGGCCCAATTGCAGTAAATGTAGAAGTAACAGAACCAGCATCACAGTCTGGTTATAGTTATAACCCAGAGTCACTCTGGTAATAAATTCTATTAAGATAAATAGTTGGAGGGGCTGTTAGACAGCTCCACCAACACACGGATTTTTTTTATTTTTATGTATGCTTTATTTATTAATTTAAAATTCTTAATTTTTCGGCAATTTCATCGAGCATCTCAACCCGATAAGATAAGCCCAATGATTTTATTATTTTCATTATTCGGTTTTTATCAAAATTTAAAAATTCATCCAAGTTAGGATATATCTCCATAAATTTCTCATATACGGTCGTTACTTTGTGTTTTCCCATCAATTGTACTAGGGGATATATAGATTTAAAATTCTTAACCCTAAATATAAAAGCACAAAACCGAATCATTTATTTCAAAAAAGATCTAAATTAAAAATGAGACAATGGATAATATTCTGAAGACCACAAGAAATAAATATAGGGATTGGAAACAAGGTATCATCGAGGAATGCTCAGAAGAAGATGAAGAGATAGAAAAGGTCCTCGGTGGAGGATGGGATAGACTCGGGTATCATAGACCTATAGCTGGATATCTTTACACTTTTGGCCTATTAATCCCTCAGGCTATCTTTGGTGTTCTTCTCCTTCCTTTATTGCAATATACTCGGTTAAGATTTCCCGAGATCACTTCTTATGAGGTCGCAGCAGGTGCGCTATTTGGTGCGCTTTATACAATTTTAGATTTAGAATTAAAACCCATGGTTGATCGATTTGTCCCTCAATATATTGTATCCGATCCACGTACTGCCATGCAGTATGTTACTTTCTTTATTAAATATCAAATGTGGAGTGGATTAGCCCAAATCCTTTTTGTAGCTATATTCATGTTTGGTTATATTGTTCCTCATACTAGCTTTGCTTATCTCGCATGGTTTATCTTATTTATAAACATTAAACAATATCCTGCGATCCTTTCCACATTTTCCTCGGTAATTGGATCGCTCCAACATCTTGATAAGGAAAACCTTATTGTTTTCTATCGTGCAAGTGTCTTGGAACCTTTAACTCAAATAGGAGGTGGTCTATTAGGTATTTATTTTGGCCAACAAAACCCTATGTTTGGCGAGATGTATGGTCTTGCATTAGGGTGGGCCGTAGGGGGCTATATTGATGATTTCTTCACCTTTGGATTGGGTATGTATTGGCTTAGTAAAATTCTTGATAAATATGGGATAAGAATGTGGGAAATTTACGGACAGAAGGTTCCCAAACGGGTATGGAAATCTGGTATGAGTTATGCTGCCAGGTTGTGGCCAAAACTTATATTCACTGCCGTGATGGGCTTCACAAATTTTATGGTTACCTATCAAGGCCTACCTGGTTACATGACCTACCAAGGGCTTTTTAGGGAAGCTCAAAACTTGAAAAAATTTGTGGGATGGTCCGATGATATATTGCAAAAATCTCAACCTTCATTTTCGGAGGCTTATAACAACGGTAAACAAGAACTCACCAAATATTACATTGCTCAAGGACTTCGGTATAACTCATTTTTCTTTATGATTCTAGGATCCTTTAACATTTTCTGTCTGCCCCTTATTTTGGAGGTTGTCTTTGAAGCAGGATTTTTGCCGGAATCTTGGCGGTTGGTTGGGAATATGACTGCAATTCTTGTCCTTACATGGGTATGGAGCCCATTTGGCATGGTCGCTAACAAGATGATCTATCTTTCTGGTCACCCGGAAATTAATTCAATAATGTCTATTATTGAATCTATTATGAATGTGTTCTTCAATTGGTATTTCTTATGGGAATTAGAGTTAAGCTGGTATGGGTTAGTATTCGCTCCCATTCCAGCTTCCCTTCTTTCTCTTTTCATAAAATGGATTTATATGAACAAGAAGGTTATAAATTTAGATAAAGAATTCTGGAAAGACACAGCTTGGCAGATCTTTTTGGCCCCCGTGGCGGGAGGTTTAGTTTTTGCGGGATTTATTCAAATTTCCATCCGCATCATATGGCCAATTTTATCCGCACCTTTCCAAGGCACCGCAATTTTAATTCCGGCTATTGCGATGATGGCAATTCTTCTTCTCATTGGAGTTTTCTTAATTTATATTCCCGTGGTTTCTTATCTGGGATTTTGGGATAAAAGGAGCCTAAAAACATTTAAACGGGCGGTTGCAATGTCCGGTCCTTCAATATGGCTTATATGGCCAATGTATAAACTATTTGAGAAGTTTTATGAAAAATCACCTCTCAAGAAAAGATCTAGGATGGATTTAGGAGATGTTGCAAAAGAGGAATTGGTCGAACTTGCCATTATTAAAAGCCAAAATTACGCAAAGTTCATGGCTGGAAAGAATCAAGAAGATTAAACCTTATCAACCATCATTTTCCAGTATTTTTCTAATTTTTTTCTCCCCCCATTAGGGAGTGCTTGAACTGCATTTAGAAGAATATTTTGGATAACTCTGCCAATTTGAGTAGGATCAATATTTGTTTTCTTTAGATTATTTGTGAAATCATAACTAATGAGGATATTTTTTCCGTGAGTTATAAAATCCGATGTTTCTCTAATAATTTCATTTATATTCGAGATTTCCTTGTGGAGAATATTCCCTTTTGAAAATGTAAGTAATTGGGACGTTATCTTTTTAAGCTCTTCAAGTGCATATTTGCAATCTTGAATAGTATCCAAATTTTCTGGAAAATCTAATTCTAAAAGCGAAATATTCCCTGTTAAAACCCCTAAAAGATTATTATATATTGAGAAGAATCCAATTTCCATTAGTGGGGAAAAAAATGTATAAGATGCATCCATCCCCTATTGAAATGAGGATTAAAAAAAGTCTTATTTGTTTATTCCCCCTGAGATATATTTCTTCAATAAGCAATTTTTTTTTTGCTGAAATACTCCTACATAAAATGTAATGATTGCAAATATCGAAAAAAGTCCACTCATATAGTAAATATAACCAAACTTTTCAAAAGGTAATGAAAAACAAACCAATTTCAAGATTTCGGAAAGTGGTGTAATTAATATCCATATCCATATACCTATTTTATTATTCAGATTAAAAGTTTTACTAATGATGAATAAGAACAGAGAGAACAAAAATCAAAAAAATGAAATTTTTTTTACCTAAACCGCTTAAATAATATTAGGAAAACTGGCAAAGAAAAAATTGATAATAAGTATCGAACTGAATCAACAATATTAGTGAGTAAATATGTTCAAGAAGAAGAAAGATCCCGAAAAAGAAAAGATGCGTAAAAAATTGCTGAAGCATGCTAAAAAAGTGCAGAAGCAAGCGGATCTGAAAAAGAAAAAAGCTAAATTGCTCCGAAACGAAAGTTATGTAAATAAGAAAATGGAGGAAGAGAAGGAGCGTTTGAAAAAGTTTAAGGAGCGCCAAAAGAGAGTTATAAAAAAAGGAATGGAAGATATAGAGGCCCGGAAAAACGAGTTAGAAGCATTTAATTGTTTTGAATGTGGCGCTCCAGTGGATATGACCAATTTAACATGTCCTAAGTGTGGGCAATTATACTGTCAATGGTGCGGTGCAAAAATGGACATGGAAAACCCCGGATTATGTCCCCGTTGTAAAAAGCCTCCTTATTATACTCCTGCAGACGATGTGATCACGAAGGTAGAAGATTTATCTCCCGAAGAAAGATTTTGGGAGGATTTACCCGAATGTCCGAGCTGTGGAGGAGCAATTCAAGATGGTTGGGATGAATGTCCGATCTGTGGGGCCCCAATCGAAGGGGGCGGATCAGGTTCTGCTCCGGCTTCTCCATCTGGAGGCAGCAATACTTCAGGAAATATGGCTCCTGGGGATAAAAAATCAAAGAAAAAGCGTAGGAGAAGAAAGAAAAAGAAGAAGCGAGGCCTATAATAACTTTTTTTAAATTATTTCCTAAGAAAATATATTAATGCCATTTTTTCAATTATATTTTATTGGTATTTTCCCTCATTTTTCGGGGGATCGAAGATAATCTTGCCATTCTTGAATGGAATTACGCAATTCCTGAAACAAGATTAGCTCTTCATCGGTTAATTTTTTTTTCGCGTCTAAGTTTTTAGAAAAGCGGGCTAAACGCCCTATCTTGGCCAATCTTACACTAATCAAGTCATTTACATCGGAAAAAAGCTGTTTCATCAATCTGTATGAAAGATCTTCATTTTCATAGTGTGTTTTCGCAATTTTCATCTGTTCCCTTGATTGGATATAGATGAGATCTTTTATTTTTTTAAGCTGTCTTTCAGTAGATTCCTCAAAATTAATCTTTTGAATGGTTTTTGAATTAACATGATATTCATCTGTATATGTAAGATATCCACTCTCTACAAAAATTCGGGCAATATAATTTTCCATGGTATAAGTATGCCCGACCTTGAATGGACCTATTTTTCGCCCTAAAAGTTGGAAAGAATGAGGAAACTTTTTTTGACACAGAGTTTCCGCCCGTAAATGAATAAATTTATTCTCTTCTCTCTTTAATTTTTCTTTTATGGATAAACAATTGTTTAAATCCGGAACCATTTTGCTAGTTTACTGATAATTCTTTGGAATTATTAATTCCTTTGATTTATGTCGCAATATATTAAAAACCTTTTAAAATTTATCTATTCGGAGGACTTTAATCATATTACAAATTTGACAATATATTTTATAATCATTATTTTTAGTGAAAAAACCCCAAACTTGGCCGATATTACAAAAGATATGGGTGTTTTATTAAAGAATCCGCTAGATCGTAACATATTTTTGAGATGTTTTTTTATTTGAATCAATGGATATCTCTGGATTTTTCAATTTCAACTTACAATGGCATTTCAATTTTTGGACTTTTTTGCTTTATCTTATTTATGCAACCTTCCTTGTTGGTGGGTATTATCTAATTTCAAATCAAGTCAAACTGGTAAAAAAAGAAACTTGGACCAATTTGGATAGGTTCAAATGTTTTGTATATGCAATTTTTTTTGCTGGTGGATGTGAGATTATTATTGCAATGATGATTACCTTTGCGACCAGTGACCAGTATGCCTATACAGCGCCATTTATCGTTATTCCTTTATTTTATAACATTCTGATTATCACATTCTATCCCTTAGCAGACTTTCTTTACATGGCTCACTCTAAAAAAGAGCTCGCTCGGTCTCCGCCCCACCGAATTTTGGAGCGTTATATTATAAATAAATTTCCTCGTCCCTTTTCCTATCTTGTTGCAATTATTTTGTATGTCTTGATTTTCATAATGCCTCCCTTACTCATAATTTATGTGGGTGGCCATGAATTCATTATTGTATGGATTAGTTGGGAAATGATCTTTCCAATGGGAATCATTACTTATTATGGATCAAAAGGTTATATTACTGGATTAATTTCGGATTACAATAATGTACCCAGGCTCGATAGATCTCTGTTTTTAGGTTTTGAAAAATCTGGGAGGGCTTTCGATGAATTTAAGCGGAATCCTGTATGTAGGATAATGTTACCTTTACGTGTCTATCTTTACTTTTGGACAATTTATTCTTATTATGTAACTATTATTAAATTAGATCCCGCTCAATCATCAGAAGGATTTAACACAATGCAATATGGATTTACTGTTTATTTAGTTCTATTCTTTGGGGTGACTGGCTACTTCAGCAGATTTTGGGGAAGGAGAACTAAGTTTAAAACTATGGATATTATGTATGCAGCATTTCTCATTGCAGCTGTGGGAATAAATGTTATGGTGAATTTCGTAATTGTTAATTCCCCCCTATTGGAAATTCCCTTTTCTGAATGGGTGATTGTGGATATAATTAACCAAACAAATGCTTCGAAATTTGCCCTTGCGGCCACCATTGAGGAGACGATATTAACTCTCGTAATTACTTATTATTTAGTTGCCACCAGAAAAAAGGGTTTCGTGAATGATACAATTCATTCCCTATTAGCGCAATCTGAGGAATTTTTTGAAACCGAGATACCATTCAATTTTGTTAAAAATGAAGACGAAAAAAAACGACAACATGCCTATCAAGTACTTAGAAGAATTTATGACAGAGTTCCGGTTAAAAAAGGCTATTTCATCACATCTCCCGAGTTTAAAGATCCACTTCTCGATGCATTATGCGATCCTAATTTGCATTCCCAGAAAATTGCAGAGGAAATACTTGGGAATTTAATTGAAGAACATCCAGATCAAATGACTGGTTTAATTGAGGAGGCAATCCAATCCCCTAATTTTGATAAATCAGTCAATACATTATCTGTTCTTAAGCAAAGGGGATCTAAGATCTTGCCAATTTTAAATATTCAACTCTTTTATGATCTTCTTAATCATCCAGATTTTCGTGTACGCGAATCAATTATGGTAATTTTAGAGAAATATTACGAAATCAAAAAAAATATAGCCAAAGAACCTTGCAAACCAAATAAAAAGCAACTTTCCCAATTAACTAATAGACTTTCTGATCCCGATTATATAGTTGAGGCATCAATTCTTAGGATTTTAAGCAATTGCTCTACAGATGTCCCCAATTCAATCTTTTCAGAAAGATTAGACCATCATGTTGATATTATAAGAAAAATTGCCGCAAATTCAGTTGGGAGTATAAATTTGGCAGATTTAAGTAATACGGCAGTTCCAAAACTGATTAAAATGTTATCTTCTCCTAATCCTGATATTCAAGCTGCTGTGATGGAAGCACTTTCAAAAATTGGCAAATTTGATGAAAATGAGATACCGATTGAGCCGTTCCAAGAAGGGCTAATTGATCAGAACTCAAACGTAAGAGAGGCTGCACTTAAGGGATATCTAAAATTTATTGATGAGAAGCCCGGACAATTCAAAATAGATAAATATATCGAGAGATTAGGATCCGAGGAAAACCAAAATATTAAATCCACCCTTCTTCGGTTAATAGGTTCATGTTTCCAGAAAAGTTTTGATAAAGTTTTAAAAACTCTCATACCTTATGTAAAATCTGATTTCAATCAACACCAGAAAATTGCCCAAAAGCATATTATTGAAATGGGAATGAAAAACCCTCAAGTAGTTAGTAAAGTGCTTGTTAATCAAGAAGATACGGAAAGTATCCTTAAAAAAGGAAAGATTGCACAAACCTTGATCATAATAGGAAAAGAAAGCCCTAATGAAACTATTCCTATTTTAGTTGAATCTTTAGAAGATGAAAATAAGCACGCTAAAATCAATTCTTCCTCTGTTTTGAGTGAATTGGCAACCGATAACGCAAATTTAATTGATCTTAAAAAAATATTAGAACTTTGGTTAGATGAAAAATCATCAAAAGTAAAAAAGAATTTGTCAAATGTCTTTTCTAGCATTGCTTCAAAGAAAACAAAAAATGTAAAAAGATTTATGCCGATGCTCCTGAACGGGTTGTCAGAAGAAGAGAGTTCGGTTCGGCTTCCCATTTCAAAAATGCTTTATAATATTAGTAAAAATGTAGATGATGTTGTACCTCTAACTGCTTCCAAGAAAATGCTCAATGATTCAGATGCGTTTATCAGAGAAAATGGCTTGAAAATCCTTGGAAACATAGGAGAAAATTTCCCTGAGGAAGCTTTTCAATTGATATTGAAAGGCCTAAATGACGAAAATGATTTTGTGAAAACCGCCGCAGCTGATGCTTTGACGGATTTGGGTAGAAATATTGAGGATAAAAAGATACTGTCCGAAATAAAAGACTTGGCAGAAGAAGCATCAAAATGGACCCGTTTAGCGGCCTTAGATGTAATTATAATGATTAATAAGAAGAAGTTTTCATTTCTGTCCTTAGAAGAGATTGAATCCTATATACAATCTGATAATCCCACATTTCGGGCTAAAGCAACCGATTTATTTGAAACCTTATCAAAAAATAAGATCATTGAGGAATTTCCTCTCATCATTCAAATATTGCAAGATCCAGAGGAAGAGGTAAGAAAATCCATGATTTCTAGTATGGTAAGAATCTCTCCCAAATTTAAGAGTGAGGAATTTATTCCAAAACTTTTAACATATCTAAGTGATGAAACCACTTTGACCTTGCAGAGGAGTATTGCTCTTATCCTAAAAAGAATTGCGAAATATGAAAAGAAATCCTTGAAGAAAAGAATCATTTCCATGCTAAAAATCCGGGTTGAGGTTTCTCAAGACACCATTCTTAGTGAAGTATTATCGGAGCTCCAAGATGAAAAAGGCATGTCAATCCTCTAATCTTGATTAGATTTCATAATACAGTTACCTCTGTCGCACGAAAGGAAAAAAGTAATTTAATTTTTTTATTGTCTATCCTCTATTTATTCATGGGAAGTACAAAGCCCTTATAGAAGAAATAATATCCCAAAATAAAAGAGATTGCATTTAAATATCTTAAACCTGAAATATCGATTAATTCCTCAATTACTAAAAGGAGATAGGCTGAGATTAATAATATTCCACTCACTCCAATTATTTTAAATGCTTTTTTATTTATCTCTCCTTCAACTCTATTTGAGAGGTTGAAGGATTTCTTAATCAAGAGAAAATATAGCCAGAGGGTAACAACTATGGAAAATGCCATAGGGAGTAAAACCTCAATAGAGGAAGCTGAAGAAATTGTATTTTTGGTTAAAAAGATATTGGCAATTATAACTATAGCCGAGACTATTGCGAATATAATCTTATTTTTTTTCTTATCCAACCCTTTATTAAATACTTCAATAATGAAGAAAGATAAAGCGAGATTGGCAAATGTTATAAACAAAAATGCAGTGTCTGTGAAGAATACTTGAAATTCCCTCACTTTAAATTCAAAGACTGAGAAAAAGCCCTGTAAAAATGAAGCCATCGAACTAAAAACAAAATACATCATAAGTATGAGGGTAACATCTGATCTCCTTGATTTAAATTTTTTAAAAAGTTTAAGGGCCATTATTAAACAAAAACTAAGCATGATCAAGTATATGATTCCTTGAATTATTCTATCTGTTGTTCTTAATTGTAATCCATACGTTGGAATTTCCGTGGTAAAAATTTTTATCAATAAAATGATAATCCACCACAGAAATACTGAACTCATAAGAAAATAACTTAGTTTATTCCGCTTATTTTCCATGAACAAAAGAAAAGAATAATCAAATAAAAAATTTAACGAAATACGAAAGAAGTCCCAATCCCTTAAGGGTTGGAATGAATTTCGCACATAAATTTAAAATGTCGTAATCGCCTCGGAGGAATACCCGTCCTTTAGGGCGGGAAGGCTTTTTAATATGTTGTTATTTAATCCCGTATTTTTTTGAAAGTGTTTCAAACTCTTCATCAGATATGAGTTTAATCATTGTTAACTCGGATAACCCTTTTTTGAGAAGATTTTGTAGTTTGGATGTTTCAATCAAATTTCCTCGTTCACATGCAAATTCAAAATTGGATCTTATCTTCATATTCCTGTCTAAAATTCTCTCAATTTTCCGTTCGAACTTTTTTATATCCCTGGAAAAATGCTTGCGATGAAGTCCAGGTTGTATAAACGATGGTAAATGGATTTTTATAATTTCATCCTCAA